>JBCAZB010000007.1:0-18048 GCA_038533315.1 Pseudomonadota bacterium
TCCAGCAAATCGCGCTCGGCATTTACCAATGCAAATTGCCGAATCGCCTGAGACAAGACGAGCCGTAACTGATCGACGTCGCAAGGTTTGGTGAGAAACCGAAACACCTGACCCTGGTTGACCGCATCGATGGCCGTTTGTTGATCGGAATTTCCGGTCAACATGATGCGAATCGAATCCGGCGACAGTTGCGTAGCGGCGCGCAAAAACTCAACCCCGTTCATGCCCGGCATACGCATGTCGGAGACGATAACCGCGAACTGTGGTTGATTCGCGATCGCCTCCAGGCCGGCCTCGGGCCCCACTGCGATCGTCGCTTCGACATCCTTGCGAATCGCTCTACGGAGCGCCTGCAATACGTTCGGCTCGTCATCTACAAAAAGTACTCTCTGGTTCATGCCGCGTCCTTCTGGTTCATTTGGCTATGCGCGAGGTCCCGCCAGACCGACAAGCGGTCATGACAACCGATTGTTGCTAACCAATCTTCGTCGATCACGACCTCCTCACGCCCAAGCATCTGAGCGTGGAGACCGACAGCCGCGTGCAGCGCCGCGATCGGCGCGAACTGAGTGACCTCGGTAGCGGTAGGCGTGCTGTGGTAGGCCACCGCCTCGATCGTGCCATCCAACAAACCCCATAGCCCCAGCAGATAGGCACCGACTTCGCCGTGCGACACTTCAAACTGATTCACCTCAGCACTTGCGAGTGCTTCACCGGATCGCACAGCCGCGAGGACCTGTTGGTATTCATCCGGCAACTCTGATGCCAGAATCAGTGTCCCCAGTTGATGCATCATGCCCGCCTGGAATGCTTCATCGACGACCGACTTGTTATCCGATTCCATATCGGCAATTTTCTTCGCGATCGCCGCTACGTTTCGGCTGTCGCGAATCATTGCAGCCGCATCGACGCAGCTGGCGGAAGACTCAAACGCTTTGAACGCCGACTCGGACAGAACCAAAGCACGAATCACATCCATGCCAAGATAGGCCACCGCTTGTGCCACCGAACCTACACGCCGCCGTAGGCCAAAAAAAGCTGAGTTAACGAGCTGCAAAATCTTGGCACTCATACCGAGATCGCGTTCAACAATATGAGCGATTGTGGCCATCGAAGATCCGGCGCGACCCATTTCCGCGTTCAGCTCACTGTAAATGTCCGGCAAACTGGGCAGGCGGCTGATCTCTGCGGTCATTTTTCGCAAACGCTCTGATCGCAGCATTTCGCGCAATTGGCAGGTGCGAGCTACGGTCTCACGCAGCGTATCGGCATCACAGGGTTTGGCCAGAAATTGATGGGTCGCTGCGACCGAGCGAATCGTCGCTTCTTGCTCAGCATGGCCAGACAAAATGATGCGCGCAGCCGCAGGATGTTGCTCCTTGACCTGCTGCAATAGCCAGGCACCATCGTGGCCAGGCATACGCATATCGGTCACGATGACGTCGACGCCGGTCTCCTGCATCATCGCCAGCGCCTCGTCGGCGCTTTCGGCGAATTGCATCGACCATTCTCGGCGCATCGGTCGCAGCATGCGCTTCAAACCGCTGAGAATATTGGGTTCATCATCAACAAACATGATCCGTCTCATAAGGCGGCCTCCACACTGACCACATCCGTAACCGGGACAATACCGCTGACTGAATTCTGGCTATCTTGATCAGCTGTGTTGTCAGGCGCTCTACCGGCGATCCACAGCTCAATCCGGAATTCGGTACCCACACCTACCTCGGTATCGACGAGCAACTTGCCACTGTGTTGTTCGACGACCACCTTACGACTGATGGCGAGCCCCTGGCCCGTGCCTCGCCCGACTTCTTTGGTAGTGAAGAACGGATCAAAAATTTTCTTGCGAACCGCTTCCGGCATGCCGGGCCCGTTATCGCGAATAGAGATCGACACGCGCTGGTCGTCGAGTCGATGCGTTTTGATCGCAATGTTGCCGGGTTCGGTGTCATTGACACGCGCATCAGCAATGGCGTGCGCCGCGTTCACAACGATGTTCAGGACCACTTGAGACAATGCTGATGGAAAACAGGTAACCGCAGGTAATTGCTCATCCAGTTCGAGCGCAACCTCGGCCACATATTTCCATTCGTTGCGAGCCACGGTCAGTGTGCTCTCGACCATGCGGTTGATATCAGCGGGCTCCATCGTGCCGCCACCAGGGTGAGAAAAGTCCTTAAGCGCAAGGACGATTTCACGAATCTTGGCGATCCCGTCGTGCCCTTGGGATAGCGCGGTTGGAATCTCTTCGCCGAGGTATTCCATATCGGCCGCTTCCATCGCGGCGCGAATCTCCGCCGCTTTCGCCTTTAGCGCTGCTTGTTCCGTCATCGCGGTAAGCGCCGATTCCAAGGTCGTGATGACCTGCCAAACATCGTCGAACGATTCCATCAGGAACGATAAATTGTCTGATACATACTGCGCTGGCGTGTTGATTTCGTGCGCGATGCCCGCCGCGAGTTGCCCAATGGACTCGAGCTTCTGTGTGAGCTGCAACTGCTCATGCAACGCATCTCGTTCTCGCCTGGCGCTGTTTTGCGCGGTCACATCGACAAGCATGCCGTGAAAACGCGTGATCTGGCCTTGTACGTCTCTCGCCGGCATCAAGGTGAGCAAGCACTCCATGGCCGACTCAGCCTCGCCGATGCTAAGCGACATATCGACAACCGCTTCGCCGTTGCGCAGGTGGACCGCAATGTCATCGAGCTGCCCCTGATCCTCGACATCTGTCACCAGCGCACGCAATGAGACGTCACCGGCCTCAAGATAGAGGTGCTCCAAATTGTTTAGCATGGCGCGATTCGGGTGGTCGATCATCAAATCAAGATCGACCTCAAACATCATGATTGGGACATTATCGTAAAGGTTACGTAATCGATTCTCGGCCTTGACGACACGACGCGCTTGTTGCTCGCGCTCTGTTACGTCGACTACAAACACGTCGACGATAGGCACGGCATCGCCAGTTTCACTCCGCCGCGCCGTCACGAGTACATGTTTTTGCACTCCATCGCAGCTGTCGAGAATATGCTGACCGCGATACACTGGCATTGTGTTGGCGTCGCCGGTTTGCATCGCTGCGAGCCCTTTCAGCAACCCATTCATCCGATGATCATCGATATCGTCTATCGACGCTGCCGAGACTAGCCCGAGAAAAGCGCGGTTTGCGCTCACGATGGCGCCCGCCGGATCGACGGTAAACGCGGCAACCGGCATGTGATTAAACAACGCCTGATAGCGGCGCTCTGCTGTGCTGACGTGGACACGCTGTGCCGCGCGCTCGATGCACCGCTGCGTAGCGCGGACAATCGCGTGATCCGGCATAGAATTTGGATCAAAACAATCCTCAATTCCCGTACCCATGAGCAATGGTTCGCGAGCGGCAATGCCCTCGGCGACCACCAGTAGAGGTGCTGGCGCAATATCCTCTGCAAAACGTGCGATGGCTTCAGGCTCTGCGCTATCCCCACTCGGCAGAAACAACAACACGATGTCGACACCATCAATCGCACCGGTTGTCGCCGCGTCACCCTCGATCAAGCGGCACTGAATACGACCGATACCGGAAAACGCACGCTCAAGTTCGGCTGCACGTTGTTGCAGGGCTGCCTCTGCCAACAACGCAATCGTGGCGATTTTTTGCTCGACCATGCGGTTACCTGCCGTGACACTTTCGCAATAACTGTTCAGTAAGGTGTAGCGGCGGCATCCGTTTCCGCTTTAGAAACGAAAATCAGTGAGATAGCCTCAGTCATGCGCTTGCGGGCAGGCGGTCGGCAGGGTAGATTGAAGTTGAGCGTCGAACTGTTGATTAATTGACAAAAATTCGACAAAAGCAGCGTTATGAGGTAGTCCGACAATGATCAAGCGTCTTCGGGAACCACTACGGACAGTACAGCGAAGTTGCATGGCCGTCATCACAGCGCTGGCCCTCACAGGCTGTGGCGCCACAGTCAACGTACCGTTGACGCCGTTACCGGATGCATTGGTTGAACCGTTACCGCTAACCGCCGGTGTTCGGATGCAGGAGACGCTGACCACTTACCGCCACGAAGAGACGCTGCCAACCGGCGAGGAATATGCGATTAACGTGGGTCCTGCCGCCGAAATGGCCCTCAACGCGACTTTTGAGGACATGTTCACCCGGATTGTGCCGGTAGCGGTGGGCGAACCCGTTCCAGCGGGCATCGATTTGCTGATCGATTCCGACATCGATGCCTTGGAATTTGCGTTGCCATCGCAGACTGTCACCGAAGATTACGCTGTCTGGATTAAGTTCAAGTTTAAGGTCTACGACAGCAGCGGCGCGTTGCAGTCGGAGTTTCCATTGCCTGCCTATGGCAAGGCGACACGCGATTCGATCGTCAGTGGGCAAAACGCAGCGCTAACATCGGCAGCCAATCTTGCTTTGCGCGATGCCGCTGTGCTGCTTCTGACGCGCTTTCAGAAACAGTCGCTTCTCGCTGGTAATCAAATTCCTGAACCCGAAGCCGAAAATGAGGTCTTACCTGTAGCGGAGGATCGCGCGGCAATCCAGCCAGCAAAGTCTGAGACCGACGTCGGTGCGATGACCGCACCACCAGCAGGAGAGCAGTTCTTATGAAAGAAATAACGCCAAATATCAGTCGTTACCTTGTGTTCTCATTAACTTTATTTGCGGTATCCGCATGCTCAACCAGCCGCACGGATCTCACCTCGAATGACCCGCTGCCTGTCTATGACGGGGAGTCCGTTGTCATCATGGCGCGCAGTTATCACACAGGAAATCAGACCGAGAAGAACTTTACGAAGTGCGTTATTGATGCACTCGACAGCGGCCGTAATGGCATCAATATCATGCCGGGCGAGCAGTTCGTCGACGCGATGTATCCCTGGTTTGAGCCTCGCACGGCACCGAACAATATTTCCGGACTGCCAAAGCTGATGAATAACGAATTGGTGGCTACGCGCATGCGCGAAACTGGTGTGCGCTATGTCGTCTGGCTGGATGGCAACACGGATCGACCAAACGGCGGCGGCAGCTTGTCCTGCGCTGCCGGTCCTGGCGGTGCCGGCTGCTTCGGGTTCGCATGGTGGGAGTCGAAATCCGATTACGACGCTGTCGTTTGGGACCTGGAAGACGGCAAAGAGGCAGGCAACATCGCAACGAAAGTCTCCGGCACCTCCTATATGCCGGCCATCGTCATTCCGATTCCAATGATCGCGCGTACTAAGGCAACCGCCTGTAAAGACCTGTCGGTGCAGCTCAAGGACTTCATTGCCGGGGCACAAACCGCTGGAGACTAGGTCGGTCTGAGACTCGCATGGCTGCCTGAGAAGGTTGTAACCGCATCTGATTCCAATACGGCAGCGAACGTTTTGGTTACCAATATTACCGGAGCCAAAAATGCTGCAATTCATCGCAAATTTTCTGTTGTTTCAAGGTACCTGGCTCGCTCTGGTCATTGGTGCTGCCAACAACCTGCTGTGGCCCGGCGCCCTGCTCTGCCTGCTATTTCTCGCATGGGAGCTGTATATCGCAAACCATCGACAAGGCTTGCTAGCGCTGGTCGGGTTTGGTCTGGTCGGTGGTGTTGTCGTAGACGGCAGTTACGCAACTTTTGGCATCGTTGACTACGTACTGCCAGCGGGCCCGATTGCGCCATGGTGGATCATGGGGCTGTGGGTTATCTTTTCACTCACGCTGACCCAATCTATGGCGTGGATGCGAGACAGACCACTGGTGGGCAGCTGCCTGGCTGGCATCGCAGCACCCTTGTCCTACGCAGCAGGATTCAAATTTGGCGCAATCACATTCCCGCCGGGCTTCTGGTTCTCTATGGCAATAGCAGCGGTCACCTGGATTCCCGCCATCTACCTGATGGTACGGTTATCGATCTGGCTAGTTCCGAAGACCAACGCAGCACTACAAAAAAAGCCGGCCTGAACAGCTCAGGCCGGCTTGATGGTCAAAGCAGATCTTGTGTCAGGCTTTCGGTATGCGAATAGTCTGACCGACATAAATCTTGTTGGGATCGTCGATAATACCTGCATTCGCTTCGAAGATTTTCATGTAAGCGCTTGACTTACCGAGAAATTCTTTAGCGATTTTTCCAAGCGTGTCGCCGCTTTGGACGACATACAGCTCGACCTCATCGTCGTCATTAGCAGCAGCCTCCTCAGCCTCCGCCGCCGCCTCAGCTGCAGCAGCCTCAGCTTGCTGTTTAGCGGCAATCGCCGCCTCTGCGGCAGCGGCTGCGGCCGGCGACAATGTCATTTTGTTGACGTACACGTCGCTGACACCCTGAACGTTGCCGGCCAACAATGCACACTTCTGCATGGCAGCTGGAGAGCTGCACTCGCCTGTCAGTGACACAACGCCATTTTCAAAGTTAACACCGAGGTCTTTGACTCCGGGATTATTCTGTTCGATCAACTCCTTGATCTTGTCTACCGCGTCGTCCTCTGTCCGAAACAGACGGCGACCCACGTCTTTTGCAAATCCAAAAAGATCCATGCTGGTTCCCCCCTTTTTCTTATGCTGGTTCCAAATGCTTACTTTAGTACGAAAGTAACTTTAAGTACCACCCGGAACTCTTTGATTTTACCGTCCTCACAGACGACCTTCTGGTCTTTGACCCAGGCGCCTTCGATATTATCCAGCGTTTCATTGGCACGCTTGACGCCATTCTTGACCGCGTCCTCGAAGCTCTTGGTCGACGACGAAATGATCTCGGTAACTCTTGCTACGCTCATGGTGATTCCCCTCAATCTTGAATCCTACCCAGACTGGCCAGATGACCAGCAGTCGCGCCAGAGCTTACCAGTGGCCAGAGTCAGCGACAAACGCGTCAGTCAACCAAGCGACCCGCCCGAATGAATCGCTGCTGATAGAAGGGGTTGGAGAGTCGCTCGGTAGACACGCGCTTGCCCGTCGAGGGCGCATGGACAAACCAGTCATCACCGAGATACAAGCCTACGTGCGACGGTTTACCATCAAACCTGAAGAACAGCACATCGCCCGGTCGCAAGCGATCATCGGATACCGGGCTACTTCCCTGCCACAAACCCGCCGTAGTGCGCGGCACCGAATGACCCGCCTCGAGGTAAGCGTAGTGGACAAGACCGCTGCAATCGAAACCACTTGTAGACATACCGCCGTAGCGATAGGGCGTGCCAACCTGCTGCTGGGCGATGGTCGCTGCGATCAATGCGGGCGCTTGCTCCGGCGTGCGACGAGGCACTGCGCCACGTGGTGCGCTAACTGCGCCGCGTTGCTCTGCAACGGACTCTGAGACGCGCGTCGGCGTGGAGCGCTCCGGCGGAGTTTGCCAGGAGCAACCAGCGATGAGCAGTATGCCAGTAAGGAACCAAAGCTTTTGCATCGCGAGCCTCCACGCCAATCCCGGTGCATAATATAAGCATAGCGCGACTGAACCGACGGTGAACGTGATCCGTTCGACACGTTTCGCAGGCCGCCTTAACAACGGGAGAATGGGTTGATATCAATCAGATTACCATTGCTGGTTGCTCTACTCTTTGGCTGGACCAGTGGGTGCGCCATCGCAGAGCCCAATCCGAGCTATGCGTTGGAGTATGCCCTGACCTTGGAGCGCGATGGCATCGTCGACGTGACATTGACAGTGACGCAGGACAACGGTGCGCTGCGACGTCTGAAACTGTTGACGTCCGGTGAAGGTGTGCGTGATCTCTCCGCAGCCGCCAAACGCACGGCAGCAGGCGAGCGCGTCTGGACCGTGCCACCGGCCGGCGGTGCGATTCGCTGGAAAAGCGCATTGCCAACGTCAGCTGACGACGACAGCGTACGCGCGCTGGTGACCGACACCTGGGCTGTGTTCCGTGTAGAAGATGTACTGCCGCGCATCGCCAGTGTCAGCGTGCGCGGCGCGGACGCCGCGACCAAGATGCAAATCAATCTCCCCGATGACTGGTCTATCGCTACCGCCTACGCAGGATCGGGCGGCAGCTTTGTTGTCGAAGATCAGGCACGACGTTTCGACCGGCCCGATGGTTGGATCGTTGCGGGTGACATCGGTGTGCGCCGCGATCTTATTGGCTCGACGCAAGTCGCTGTTGCTGCGCCTCGAGAGCAAAATGCGCGACGCCTGGATGTGATGGCCTTCCTGAGCTGGCACCTGCCCCTCGTGCAGTCACAGTTTTCGAATTTCCCGGATCGACTGCTCGTCGCGATGGCCGATGACCCGTTTTTCCGAGGTGGGCTATCAGCGCCGAATTCGCTGTTCCTGCACGCTGACCGACCATTGATCAGCGGCAACGGGACCAGCACGTTGCTGCACGAACTCTTTCATGTCGGCCTGAGCCGCAGTGCGGGGCCCGAGTCAGACTGGATCGTCGAAGGTCTCGCCGAGTTTTACAGTCAACAGTGGTTGTTTGAAGCAGGCACGGTCACTGAAAAGCGACATGCAGCCACACTTCGACAGCTCAAAGACTGGGGCAACGACGCAAGCAGCCTGCGCACCGACCGCTCGTCCGGCGCCGTTACCGCATTGGCAGTCAGTATCTTTGCATCGCTTGATAACGAGATCCGACGCGAAACCGACGATGCACGACTGAGTGACGTGGTGAAGGTCTTGGCGAGAGATGCAGGCCCGCTAACGCTGACTGCACTGCGCGATGCCGCAACCACGGTCCTCGGCAAACCAGCCGTTTCGCTGCAATCGAGTCGACTGCCCGGCTATGACAGTTGAGTAAAGGCAGGTCTGTACCGCAAATCGCATTTTTGTGTGCGCAAGTTCACAGCTCCACGCGCTCAAGCTGACAGCGAAGCCTGAACTCGAACACCATAGGCAGATGTCTTCTAACGACAACACTCAGAGTCACTATGCCGGATAAACATGAACTTGGGTTGCTATTGAAATCCAGCATCCCGCTGATCTGCGTCGAAACACGAGATGAGCCAACGGTCCTGCGCTTGATGACGGACATCGCGATCGGTGCGAGCGCCAATCAGCACCGTCCGTTGTTTCGCTGGAGCGTCACCGACGGACTACAGCGCATCGATATCGAGCTCGCACCTCAGCCTCTCAACAGTGAACCGACCGATGTGCTCGGGCATATCCGCGCGATCACGACGCCCGGCATCTACTGCCTGCTCGATTTTCATCCCTATCTCAACGACCCATTGCATGTACGCAAGATCAAGGATATCTGTATTGCGTTCGCCAAGAATGGGAGCAAGCTGGTGCTGATCAGCGCCGCTATCTCGCTCCCTGACGATCTGCAGCACTTTTCTGCCAGCTACGAGATGAGCTTTCCTAACGAGCAGCGGCGACAACAGATCGTGCAGGATATCGCTCGCGAATGGCGGGACCAGAATGGGGGGCGGAGCGTAAAGTCTGACCGGCGCGCACTGGATATGCTGGTGCGAAATCTCGCCGGCCTATCGACTGGCGACGTGAAACGGCTGGCGCGCAATGCCATTGCCGATGATGGCGTGATCGACGATAGCGATATCGAACAGGTCATGCAGGCCAAGTACAAATTGCTCAATAACGACGGTGTGCTGTCGTATGAATACGACACTGCCAAATTTGCTGAGTTGGCAGGCATGCGTCGCTTGAAAGACTGGATCCGCAAACGTCGGCGGGTATTCATCGGCGAAAGCGACAACGCGGCGCTGGACCCACCGAAAGGCGTGTTGCTCATTGGCGTACAAGGCTGTGGTAAGAGCCTGGCCGCGAAAGCCACAGCCGGTGCGCTGGGCACGCCGCTGTTGCGTCTGGAATTCGGCAGCCTTTTTAACAAGTATCACGGTGAAACGGAACGTAATCTGCGGGAAGCTCTGCAGATGGCGGGGACGATGGCACCTTGCGTGCTGTGGATCGACGAGCTGGAGAAAGGGCTAGCGGGTCGCGACGACTCATCAGGGACGGCCCAGCGCGTGCTAGGGACCTTTTTGACCTGGATGGCGGAGCGCCAGCCAGGGGTGTTCATCGTGGCCACCGCGAACGAAATCGAGCGATTGCCGCCGGAACTCGTGCGTAAGGGGCGATTTGATGAGATTTTCTTCGTCGACCTTCCTGCGAGCGACATCCGCGAGGAAATCCTCAGTATCCACTTGCGCCGCCGAGGTTTCCCGTGCGACACGATCGCGCTGCCAGAGGTCGCGGCCGCGACAGAACGCTTCTCCGGCGCCGAACTCGAGCAACTGGTCGTTAGCGCGTTTTATGCGGCAGATGCCGACCAGCAAACACTCAGTACAGCCCATCTCATCGAGGAGGCGTCAAAGACACGCCCGCTCGCAATCGTCATGCGCGAAGGTATTGACCGTCTACGCGCATGGGCGAGCGCCAGGACGGTGCCCGCAGACTAAATGCTGGGTACGCCCATCGGCGCGGTTCTGGACGACAGAGCGGATCTGTGAGCAGGCTCACGGAAGTGTCGCAAGAATGCGACTATGCTTTTGACCTGTTCATCACCGAAGTCACCGTTATGTCGCAGCCAGCCTTTGATAATTCCATGGTATTGCCCAGCCACGTTGGTCGTCGCGCAAGCCGGAAGATCTGGCTGCCGAACGTCGTCTACGAGTGTGTGCCCTACTTCTACATTCTGTCGGGCTTTTCGGCATTATTTGCCACGCTCTATATCAACGCGTGGTACTGGGTAGTGCCACACTGGATCCTGTTCACAGCACTGTGTTTACACGCCGGTACGCGCATCATTTATCAGCGCTACAGGTACCGCACAGCGCGCCGTCAGGCCGTTGACGCGGCTGAACGCGGCTGAAGTCCCAATAGGAAACGGCCTCACGTCGACTTGTGGCGCAAGCGGTTTGTGCTTGACGCGCAGAGTTCCATCGAAGAGCATTTGCGTTTTACGTGTCGGGACTCTACATGCGCGCGCTGAAACGTGAACTGCTTATCGCTGGCGTCATCTTGCTGCTGACCTTGATTGTCGTGTTTCCACTGACCTATGTCATCGGCAGCAAAGCACTAGGTAGCTATGGAGAAGACGGCACGCTCACCATGTTCGTGGGTTCGCTTTTCTCAGAGCTCGGCGAGGGCAATCAGGCCATCTGGTTTTTTTTGCTATCGCCGTTGCTGGCGATCAGTGTGACAAGAGTTGGCTGGGCGAGTTTTAAGCGGCTGTGATCAACGTCTCATTTCAGCGCTAAAAAGCTAGTGAAAACGGTGCTTTAGAGCTACCTTTATGTGTTAAGACTGAAAAACTGGTAATTATTCACTACGCAAGCCATGGCATCCCTGTTTGACAAAATGAAAGACCTTCTGGCGAAGGATCAGCACGTGGATATCCCTCCACCAAAGACCCAGATCCCGACACGCCAGAATCCGCGTGTGCACGCCAAACCACAGCGTCCCCGCCATGAAACGCCGGATTTGGGTAAAGGTCTCGGGGATGAGACATCGGACAATCCCATATTCATCACCGATGCGCCGATCGACAGCGAGGCGTCTCCCAGCATCGAGAAGACGCAAGAGCTGCATGTCATCAGCGAAGAATTAACGCTGACCGAAGACGACGAGTTCTTCGGTAACGAAGGCTACAACCCTTACGACACCAATGGTGAACACAAATCCGGTGTTTGGGATAAGCTAAAAAAACGCTAGTATCCCACGACAGACTGGCGCCTATTGCCGCTGATCAGCGGATGCATCCCGGATACCTTTGAATTCGTTACCCTCGCGCCACTGCGGCCAAGTGTCTTCGTTGGCAACCAGACGCGCAACGCCGAGATACAGGGCAAGATCCTCCTGCATGCCACGCCAATCCCAGCCGTCATGAATTTCATCGCTTGGCTGATGGTAACGCTCAGCCGTATGTTTCGCGGTAGCGGCTAAACCGTATTCCCGTCCCTTCTCACGATGATCAACGCCCGCCTTTGCGTACAGCACAGGCACGCCGTATTTGGCGAAATTGAAATGATCGGACCTGTAGAAAAAACCCTTCTCAGGCGTGCTTTCCGGTGCGAGCACACGATCCTGTGCGGCGGCAACGTCCGACAACACATCTTCAAGAGTTGAACTGCCGTAGCCGATCACCGCGACATCCCGGGTTGGCCCAATCACCCCCATTGCATCGATGTTAATTAGAGCTGCCATTTTCTCTAAAGTCACCGTTGGATTTCTCGCGTACCAAGCCGAGCCCAGTAGTCCCGACTCCTCGGCCGTGACGGCGAGGAACAGATAGCTGCGGCGCCGCGATTCTTTGGAAAGAACACGCGCCATCTCAAGCAAAGCGGCAGTGCCCGAAGCATTGTCGACCGCGCCGTTGTAGATGCCATCCGCGCCGCCGGCGTCGACACTCCCCAGATGATCCCAATGTGCGCTGAATGCGACCGTTTCATCACTGATTGTCCCCGGCAGCATCGCAATGACGTTGTTCGACTTGGAGCGCTTCAGGCTGTTGCTCAACGAGGCGCTGACGGTCACCGGGAATTCGATAGGTTTGAAACCCGGCTTGGACGCCGCGCTGCGTAACGCTGCGTAATTGAAGCCCGCATAGCGAAACAGTGCCTCGGCGGCGGGCATCGTGATCCAACTCTCAATGGCTGCCCGTGATGCGTTGCCATCTGCCGATTCAAGATCAAATTGTGGGCCGTTCCAACCGCCACTCACAACAATCCATGGATAACCGGCCGCCTCTAACTCATGGACGAGAATCACCCCCGCCGCGCCCTGGCGCGACGCTTCCTCATATTTGTAGGTCCAGCGACCGTAGTACGTCATGCTGCGGCCGTTGAACAGATCCGGGTCGCCCGTCGCAAAGCCGGGGTCATTGACTAACATGACGACGGTCTTGCCCGCCACATCGATGCCGGCGTAGTCATTCCAGTCATATTCGGGCGCAACGATGCCGTAACCGACAAAAACGACTGGACTGTCGGCTATCGCGCTTTTCTCAACCACTCGCTTGGTCCACATCACGCGGGCTTCATCCGCGAGCGTGAAAGACTCAGACGACTCGCTCGATTCGAATGTCATCGGCGAAAGCGTGTTGGCCGTAATCTCGACGAGCGGCACTTCCTGCAGAAAACCACCATCATTGCCGCCCACCAGGCCAGCCGCTTTGAACTCGTTTATTAGATACTCAGTGGTTTTCTGCTCACCTTGCGACGATGGCGATCGCCCGCCGAACGCGTCTGACGAGAGAACCTCCAGATCTCGCCGGAACCGATTCATATCTACGCTGGCGACCGTCGGCTGGGCCTGCGCATCAGCTGCTGCAACCGACGCCTGGTCCTCTGCGTCCGACTTGCGCTCACCGCAACCCGCACCTGCAACGACCAATGCCAAAATGAAAATCCTTACCAACATGCTGTCCCCCATCGATCACATTATTGTCAATCGCGACCATAGAGATAATGAACTGGTTAGGGTCGCTGCGGTTGCCTATGATGGCAACTCGACATTGAGTCTAACCTACCAGTCGCAGAGGAGCAGCGCATGGACATCAACATTGGCATCAGCGAAGACAACCGCAAGCTCATTGGTGAGGGCCTGTCGCGCCTGCTGGCAGACTCCTACACCACTTACCTGAAGACGCACAACTTCCACTGGAACGTGACGGGCCCCATGTTTGCAACGCTGCATACGTTGTTTGAGACCCAGTACACCGAACTCGCCGTAGCGGTCGATGAAATCGCAGAGCGGATCCGGGCGCTCGGTATCCCGGCACCGGGCTCATACAAAGCGTTCTCGGAGTTATCTGTAATCCCCGAAGAAACTGGCACGCCCAAAGCCGCGGACATGATTCGGCAACTGGTCGAGGCGCAAGAGGCAATTGCACGCACCGCGCGTGAGGTGATGCCGCTCGCCGAAGCCGCCTCTGATGAGCCGACGGCAGATCTGCTGACGCAACGGATGCAGGCGCACGAAAAAAATGCCTGGATGCTGCGAAGCTTGCTGGCTGGTTGACGACATGTTGACGGGCAAGTACGCTCCTCCGAGCTAATTCAGCGCAGGGGAGCCTCATGTCCATCCGTATCGCCTTCGATCTCACTGACAAGGATCTTGATCATTTCCGTATGATCATGCAGCAGGCCAGCAAGAATGCTGAAAGCCTGTCGGAGCAACAGATCATCGAGGCTGCGGAAGCGGTCATGGTCGAAGTCGGCGAGTCAACTGTGCCGGATTTCATCACCGAGCGCCTCAGCAAACTGAAAGTGATGACCGGCATGCTGCGTGATAGCGAATGGCAGCTGCCAGAGGAAGAGACCAGTCGCGTGCTGAGTGCTCTGGCCTATTTCAGTGAGCCTGAGGATTTGATTCCGGATCATATCCCTGGCCTCGGTTTTCTCGATGATGCGATCATGGTCGAGCTCGTGGTGCGCGAGCTCAAGCACGAGATCGAAGCCTACGAGGATTTTTGTGCTTTCCGCGCACGTGAAGAGCAAAAGCGCAACGACGGCGAGGCCGAGGACGACATCACTCGCGAAGAGTGGCTTGCTGGACGCCGCATGGAATTGCATTCCCGTATGCGCCGCCGACGCCGTGGTGGCCGACGTCGCCGTCGCAGTGGCGGTGGAAGCGGCGGCAAGTCCCCGTTCTCTCTGTTCTGATTTGTCGCTCGTATGAGCGGCCCAAAAACATCGGTCCCCGCAAAATACGCGGCACTCGCGCAGCGCATGACAGATGGGCTGAGGGACGCGCTGGATGACGATCCGTCGAGGCAAACGCAACAACGCAGTGACTATCAGCGCAAGGCTGAAGATTATCAGACCTTATTACTGATGGACTGGCTGCCAGCGCACGCAGAAACAACACTGCAAGCGTACGCAAGTATCGAAATCGAGGGTGATATCGTTGCCAATCGGCAGCGCTTGCTCAGTCTTTTGCGAGACTGCTATCTCGACGCAGCCCGTTCTCAGGACGGCCAGTAGTAACGCACAATCAACAGCAACGCGATCCACATTGCACCCTGCGCATACCATCGCCAGCGCCGCTCCTTGACGAGGCCAACGAAACTTGCCGCGCTGATTGTAGTCAATACAAAGAACAGCCCTACGCTACCGATCAATGGATCGAATTCGTCCGCGATACGCGGTTCATCAAGCCCGGTGAAATAGAAGATCACAATGACGACGGTGAGGCCAAGCGTTATCGATAACGCCGAGCCCAGAACAACACCGGTGATTATGGTTAATGGACGCATGGAATTTTTTCGCTGAGACGTGGGTCAGATCTAGTAGCAACAGGATTGTTGTCCAATGTGCGCACCGTGACTAGCTTTTGGCGCTGGATTGGTGCTACAACAAACGTTGGCGGTCAAGCCACGCGACAGTGTATCGGCCCACCAGCAGACTGCAACGCAGATTTCCGAAGAGAGCAAATTGCTATGACAAAACTCAGACAAACCGCCAGACAATGGATGCTGGTTGTGTTGGCAAGCGTGTTCGCGACCGCTGGCACCACTGTGGCGTCTGCCGACGATGCGTTCGAAGTAGAAAGCCTGGAACCCAGCCCAAGACACCATCGAATCAGCTCGCTCGTCACGCGTTTTGTCGAAAAGTCACACTATACACGGACGCCGGTGAACGATGCATTATCGAGAGAGGTGCTAAACACGTACATCGATGCGCTGGATGGCAATAAACTCTACTTCCTCGAAAGTGATATCGAACGCTTCGAGGCATATCGCGACAAAATTGACAACATGGTTGTTGGTGCGTCTCTGGATCCTGTGTTTGATATTTTTCGGACCTATCAAACACGCGCAGGCGAGCGCTGGGCCTACGCACAGCGAATGCTCGAACAAGAGCCTGATTTCAATGTGGAGGAGACGTTCCAGTTCGATCGGGAATCCGCTGCTTGGGCAACCGACAAACAGGAACTCGACGAAATTTGGCGAAAGCGGGTCAAAAACGACGCGCTGAATCTCCTGCTCACCGATACCAATTGGGATGACACACGCGAAAAACTCGGCAAGCGCTATAACCGCTTTACGCGCCAGATCGATCAGGTCAACTCAGATGATGTTTTCGAAATTTTCATGAATGCATTCGCGCGCACGCTGGACCCGCATTCCAGCTATTTATCGCCGCGCAACTCAGAGGAATATCGCATCCAGATGAGCCTGTCCTATTTCGGTATTGGCGCCTCGCTGCAAACGGAAGATGACTACGTGAAGGTCATGAACGTCATTGCCGGAGGCCCTGCCGACATCGATGGCACACTGCAGCCTGCCGATCGAATTGTTGGCGTCGGCGAAGGCGTTAGTGGCGAAATTGTGGATGTCATTGGTTGGCGTCTCGATGATGTGGTTCAGTTGATCCGAGGGCCCAAGGATACGGTCGTGCGTCTGCAGATCCTGCCCGGCGGTGCTATGCCCGGCGAATCGATGAACGTGCTGTCGCTCACCCGTGGCCAGGTCAAACTTGAGGAGCAAGCTGCGAAGAGCTCGGTCATCGATGTTGAGCGCGACGGACGCGCTATGAAAATCGGTGTCATCGAAGTCCCGAGTTTTTACCGCGACTACCAGGCACAACAGGCGGGCGACAAAAACTTCAAGAGCACGACTCGAGACGTAGAGCGACTGTTGGGTGAGCTCGAGGCAGAAGGCGTCGACGGCGTGATCATGGATCTGCGCGGCAACGGTGGGGGCCACCTGACCGAAGCCACCATGCTGTCTGGCCTATTTATCGATCAGGGCCCGGTCGTCCAGCTGCGCTATGCCCGTTCTCAAGTGGATGTCCTGCGTGACCCAATTCCAAGCCTCGCATACGAGGGCCCATTAGCCGTACTCGTCGATCGCTTCAGCGCTTCTGCTTCGGAGATTTTTGCGGGAGCGATTCAGGATTATGAACGAGGCGTGGTGATTGGGCAGCAGACCTTTGGTAAAGGCTCGGTGCAAAACCTGTATAACCTTGACCAATTCGTGCCACGCAGCGAGGGCGATGGCCTCGGACAGCTCACGTTGACCATCGGGAAATACTATCGCGTGACGGGCGACAGTACACAAAACCGTGGGGTATTACCGGATATCGAGCTGCCCTCTCTGATCGATACTGCAGAGTTCGGCGAGAGCACACGACCACGCGCCCTGCCCTGGGACCAGATTCGCGAGACTCGCTTCTCCGCAGGTTCGCCATTGGATCAAGAGATCCAGTATTTGGCACAAAACCTGGAGGCACGACTCGCGAGCGACCCAGACCACCAGTTCTTGCTAAATGACCTCGAGGCTCTTCGCGAGAACCGGGCCCGCGATACCGTCTCGCTAAATCTGGAGGCGCGCAAGCAAGAACGTCAAACATTCCGCGAGGCGCGACTAGCGCGCGAAAATGCTCGCAGGAAGGCGGTCGGACTGGAACCACTACCGACGCTTGAGGCGCTGGAAGATGCCGAGCAGCCGGACATCGTCCTCAATGAAGCAGCCGATGTGGTTGGCGACATGGTCATTCTACGTAGCACGGATCGTCCGCCTGCTGATGCCAGAACAGCCCAGCTACGATAACCCCTAGCATAAGCCTCTGAATTTAAAGGCCACTATCTTCGGATAGTGGCTTTTTTTATACGGGGGTTGCACATGATGTATTGGTGTTATATCTTACTACAACACTAGCACAGCACATCGGGGCACATGATGCAGGGAGACACAACCATAGCCGCTGACCAGCACACTGCCGGCAACGAGAGGCTCGTGTCATGGGATCGCGCATTGTTGATCGCGTTAACGACCGCCATACCGCTACAGATTTGGACACAGTCCGCCCCAACCGAGCCTCAACACGTGTCCGCCACACGCACCCTTGTCGCCCCCGTCGCCACAGCACAGCCCATCGTACCAGCGCCACCGGTGCCACAAGATCTCCGGCCTGCTGCCGTCAGTATTGATTTGACAGATGCGCTGCCACGAATACCAAAACTAAACCACACGCGCTTTTGAACGCGCAGACAGGAAGCCCCCACATCATGTCCAGCAATCGACTAAACCGATTCCTATTAATTTTGACCTTCGGATTTCTCGCTGCATGTGGCGGCGGTGGTGGCGGTGATGCCGCGACCGACGACAACGCAGAAGTCGCAGAGACAGATACTGACGACGCCAAGGACAACCAGGAAGACGAGG
>JBCAZB010000008.1:0-17945 GCA_038533315.1 Pseudomonadota bacterium
GATGAGCACACGGTGATGCAGCAATTGCAGACGGCGTTTGCCGCGGTGCCACATGCGACAGGCGTCAATAATCATATGGGCAGTCTTGTGACGCAGCATGAGTCTGTCATGCGCTGGTTCATGTCTTCGCTGCTGTGTCGGCGCGACGCCTACTTCATCGATAGCTACACAACAGCGGATAGCGTCGCTTTGCGTACGGCGCATGATGTCGGTTTGCCGGCCAATCGGCGCCACGTGTTTCTGGATACCGATCCCGAGTACGAAGCCGTGTTGGACTCGCTGGATCGTCTGGTACGCCGCGCCCACCGTGACGGTGTCGCCGTCGCCATCGGGCACCCGCTGCCCGATACGTTGCGGGCGCTGGAGCAGACGCTGCCTGACTTGGCAGCGGCTGGCGTGGAGCTGGTCAGGCCGCGTGATGTTGTTCACGTTCCGGATCGTGATCTGCCACCTGATCTGGTTTCTGCGTCATGGTAGTCTCACCGGCTGAGTAATTCCGCCAACGAGACTTATGACAAGCTACCGTTATTGCCCCGTTTGTGCCGCGCCGCTGGTGCCTGCCGAACACGGTGGTCGCACACGCGCCGCCTGCAGCGACGCGCGTTGTCAGTTTGTGCACTGGGACAACCCGACGCCGGTCGTTGCTGCGGTCGCGGAACGCGATGGCAAGGTGATTCAGGTGCGCAGCATTGGCTGGCCGGAAGGCTGGTTTGGGCTGGTCACTGGCTTCCTGGAAGCGGGCGAAATGCCGGAACAGGCTGTGCTGCGCGAGGTCGAAGAAGAAACAGGCCTCGCTGCGACGATGGGAAGTTACATCGGCATGTATCCGTTCTACCGCATGAATCAATTGATCATCGCTTATCACGTGACGGTGGGTGATGGTGAGATCAAACTCGACACAACCGAGCTCGAAGACTATCGCGAAGTGCCGCTGGACGAGCTACAGCCGTGGGACAGTGGTACCGGCAAAGCGTTGCGCGACTGGTTGCGCACGCGCGGTCGCGAGATCAGCGATGACGACTTGCTGCGGCGGCGCCGATCGTAATGGGGTTTTACTCGGAGCACATTCTGCCGCCGTTACTGGATGTCGCTTGCGGCATGAAGGCAGTGTCGCGCCAGCGCGAGAAGGTCGTGCCCCTCGCGACGGGCGATGTGCTTGAGATCGGTATTGGCTCCGGTTTGAATTTGCCGTGGTACAACACCGAGCGTGTGAACCGGATCTGGGGTTTGGAACCGTCGGCGGCGATGCGCGAACGCGCGCAAAAGAAATACGATGCACTCGGCATGACGATCCCGCTCGATTTTATTGACCTGCCGGGCGAGCAAATTCCGTTGCCGGATAACGTCGCCGACACCATCGTGATGACCTACACGCTCTGTACGATACCCGAGCCCGACAAGGCGCTCGCGAACATGCTGCGCGTGCTGAAGCCGGAAGGACGCCTGCTGTTTTGCGAACATGCGCGCGCGCCGGACCTGGGGGTGCAACAATGGCAGGATCGATTGAACCGTCCGTGGCGGCGTGTGGCGGGTGGTTGCAATATGAATCGCCCGATTCTGGATCTGATCAGCGATAATGGCTTCACGATTCAGGAGTCTGATGAAATGTATGTACCCGGGCCGAAAATACTGACCTTCAATGTGTGGGGATCCGCGGTGATTGCAGCATGAAACAACTGAGCCTCATTTTAGTCGCATTGCTGTTTGTGGGCTTCGTGGAACCGGCGGCGGCGCAGTTGACGGCGCCAACCGAGCTGATGTGTCCGCAGGTCTGGCGCCCGGTGTGCGGCACCGACAACAAAACCTACTCCAATGAATGCATGTCGCGTCAGGCTGGTGTCGGCGTGGCTTCGGATGGCGAATGCGAGATCGACCCGGAGGCCGTCGAGCCGGATTCGGGCGGCCAGTGTCCGCCGCGTTTTGCACCGGTGTGTGGACAAGATGGCAATACCTACGCCAACAGTTGTTTTGCAACGCTCGCGGGCACGGAGGCACTGGCGCAGGGCCTATGCGAAGACAACGCTTGCCCGACCGACGAGGTGCCGGTGTGTGGCCGTAACGGTCGCACGTTTTTGAACCGTTGCACGGCCGGCAAATCACGCGTGGCGGTGGCTTACAGCGGCGCTTGCGATATCGAGAACTGTCCGGATGTCTATGCGCCGGTGTGTGGCGTTGACGGCAAGACGTACAACAACGCATGTAGCGCCGATGCGGCAGGTGCAGAGATCGATCGCTTGGGCGCTTGCGATGCCGGTCGCAACTGCCCGTCGGTGTATGTGCCGGTGTGCGGCGCGGATAACGTCACTTATGGCAACGCCTGTGAAGCGGAGCGCGCGGGTGCTCGCATCGTTGCGCCGGGTGATTGCGCTAACGACAACTGCCCATCGCGTTATCAGCCGGTGTGCGGTGCGAATGGCAGAACTTACGACAATCGCTGCTTGTTGGAAGCGGCGGATCAGACCCTGTTGTATGCAGGGGCCTGTGCTGTGTTGGGATTGGAATAATAATAATGACGAGAGTAACTTTGAAACGCCGCCTGTCAGACTGGTTGCGACGTGACGACGGATTCACGCGCCTGTCTTATCGTGCGGGCACCGACCCTGTCACCGCCGAAATCGGTGCGGTCTCTACTGGCCTGACTTCCTACAATGTGCAGTTCACGGAGAACAAACCTGAGATTCCAGTGGGCTGTTTTGCGCGCGACGAAAGCGGCCGCATCATTGCTGGCGCGCACGGCAAACTCAGTTGGGGCTGGTTGTATACCGAGCGTCTGTGGGTGGACGAAGCGTACCGCGGCAAAGGCGTCGGCACCGAGGTGTTGGCGCGGCTCGAGCGTGTCGCACTGGCCGAAGGTATTCATCGCTTTCATGTCGGCACAACGTCATTCCAGGCACTCGACTTCTACTTGAAGCAGGGCTACGAAGTGTTTGCAGAGCTACCGGATTGCCCGCCAGGCCATACGGACTACCAGCTCAAAAAAGTGATCGATCTGACGCCGTAATTCGCGCTCGTTGATCGACTAGAGTCGAATCGCGAAACCAAATCCTAAGAACCAGTCTGCGGCGCGATCGTTGAGCCCCGTGCCGCCGAAGTCATCCCATTGCATGTTGTAGCGCGGCGTGAAGGACAAACCGCCGTTCAATGTGTGGGCCGGACCGCCGCCATCGGGAGACTGCCCGACGTATTCGACATACGCGCAGGTGTTGGGCGCCAGACTAAACCAAACAACGGCGACGTGCTCCAGTCGCAAACCGCTCGCCAGATCGCTTGATTTTCGCCCGTTGGTTGGATTATCGCCAAGCGATCTGCTCAGCGAATTGAAACGTCTCTGTGGAATCTTCCTAGATATCCTTCGCAGGTAAGCCGATAGTTAGCAGGCGCGGCGCCACATTCCTGTGCATACGAGGGAAGCAGGCCTCGTGTGTTATGGTCAAGCTGCAAGCGTTCCTGGAAATTCTAATTAGACAGGGATCAAGTTTCTGCGTTTTTTGCAGAATCTGTCACTTGCGGGGGAGTGCGTGTGTCAGTTCAAGATGACTTTTATAAATCCTTTTACGAAGAAGCGCCGGACATGCTCTGCAGTGTCGATCCAGCGGATGGTCGCATCACCACATGCAATCAACGGCTTGTCGATAGTCTTGGCTACACTCGGGACGAAATCGTAGGACAACACATCAGTTTTGTATACGACCCCGGTTGTATCAAGCAAGTAGATCGTGCCTTCGAGTCGTTTATTTCAACCGGCGAAGCGACCGATCCACATATTGTGTTGCGTAAAAAGGATGGGGAGCGAATTGATGTATCTCTGCGGGTCTCAAGCCATAGAGATGAGAGTGGCAACATCATCGCTAGCAGGTCTGCGTGGCGGGATATCGGCGCAGAACTTGAAGTGTCCCGCTTGGAGCTAGAACTAAAAATACAAAAAGCGCAGAAGATGGAGAGTCTGGCGTTACTCGCAGGCGGCATCGCCCATGACTTTAACAATTTGCTGGTTTCGATTTTGGGCAACGCTAACATGGCTGTCAGTGAGATTGCGATAGAGTCGCCGGTTGCCGAAAAAATACAAGCAATAGAAACCGCAGCAAAACGTGCCGCTGATCTGACCAAGCAGCTTCTCGCGTACTCCGGTTCAGAGTCTCACCAGAAGCGCGTCTTTGACCTGAGCGCAGTAGTTGCGGAAATGGGCCACCTACTGGATGTCGCGATTTCAAAGAAGGTGGTTCTCAATTTTGGTTTAGCAGAAGACGCGATCCTGGTTCTCGGAGACGTCACCCAGATTCGACAAGTGATCATGAACCTATTGACCAACGGTTCCGACGCCATTGGTGTGACGAGTGGAATGATCACGATTCGCACAGGTCTGCAGATCGCGACCGCGGATTACCTTGAAGGCACGCTATTGCCTCAGAATGTAAGTGCGGGCACCTATGGTTATCTAGAGGTCTCCGATACGGGCTCAGGTATCGATGCAAGCGATCTTGAGTTCATTTTTGATCCATTTTTCACGACAAAGGCGAGTGGGCATGGGCTTGGGCTGGCTGCTGTTATCGGTATCGTTCGAGCGCACGGAGGAACGATGCAGGTCTACAGCGAAGCTGGCAACGGCACCACGTTCAAAGTTCTGTTGCCACTCAGCGAGGAGTCAGTTGATCCCGATCAGCCTGGGTCTCTATTTCGTGCACCACAAGGCGAGCATATTTTGGTCGTGGACGACGAGGATCATGTCCAAGCCGTCACGGTTATGATGCTCGAGAGCTACGGCTTTACAACGTCTCGGTGCTCCGATGGCCGTGAAGCGGTTGCCTACTATCAGGAGCATGGAGACGCTATCGATTTAGTATTGATAGATGTGACGATGCCACATATGGATGGCATTACGGCATTTCGAAAAATTCAATCTATCAATCCCAACGTCAGGGCCATTTTGATGAGCGGGTACAACGAGCAGCAAGCGACCAATACTTTAATTGGACGGGCGAAACTGTCGTTTATCCAGAAACCGTTTATCGTCGATGACCTTCTGAGTTGTATCACTCGAGTACTGGACGAGGACGGCGACTGAATGTTGCCTATCGCTTTGTTGTTGCATTCTAATTGACGATTTATCCCTCGACGTCAATCGCTGTCAGCCGACCTTTGCTGTCTCGTTCATACGGCAGCCATAGCAAACCGACAAAATGAATCTGGATGTCGGTGGACTTAGGCTTTATCGGGATCTCGCGGAGTTCTTCGGACTGCGCGTCGTAGGCGTCATCCAGCACTGCGACGGAATCTTCGAAATCTTGTTGTAATGCTTCGAGGTCGGCCTTCACTTTCGCCGCGGTTTGCTTGGCGCGTTCAACGTCGCCGGATTCTTTGCGCATGCTACCTGCGTTCTTGACAGCCGTACCAAACTTACCGGCCGACGTTGCGCTGATGCGCTTGCGACCTAGCACAGCACCGAGAATAGCGGCGCCGAATGAAATGGCGGTATCCAGTTTTTTCTTCGACGCCTGTTGGCTCTCGCGTTCGATGGCTTGCTCAGCGCGCAATAGGCGCGCCTCCAGCGTGCTCACCTTGCTTTCGTATTTCTTGCGCAGTTTGCCGACTTCCAGGTCCCGCTTCTCGCGGGCGATGGTCTGCAACCGCGCACGGAAATCGCCTTCGCTCTCAAATGCGTTCGACGTCGCCTTCATGGCGTCGCTGCGATACAGCGTGAGCGTTTGTGCCAGACGTAGCCAACGCTTGAAGGCGCGTTCCCAGGTTTTGAGCTTCTTCGCGCTTTGCAATGCCTCGGGCAAAGCAGCCTGACCGGCGTCCTCGTTTTCCTGTTCCGTGGAAAGATCATCCAGTGGCACCGACAACACCGTCGCCTCGTCCCAGTCGACGGCAACAGGGCCGTCATCCGGCATGACGTATGCGAGACACTCGCGTTGTTCTTCGACGTGGTAGCGCGCCGACGAGTACGCGAGTTCAGCTGCACCCACCAGCGCCGCGCGATAGACAATATCGTCGCCATCCGTGTCGATCCAGAATTGCCGAAACTCCGAAGGCACGGTTGGTGCGGTCTCGACGGACGCTGTGACCGCTTTAGTGGCTTTGCCGGTCAGTGTTTGTGCGGCCTTTTTCTTCGCAGCGACTTTCTCGAGTTTGGCTCGAATTGGCGACATCAGGGTCTTGATCTGGTCGCGAGTCAACGGCCCCGCCAGATACGACATGACCCAACGTGTGCCGAACACAACGGGTGCTGATTCATGAACGTTGTGCAGCAGGAATTTTCGCTTGCCGAGGCCGGCCAGCGTTTGCTCCATCGCTTGTCGGTCAAACTTGCCGGCGGTGCTGGCACCCTCGAGGCCTTCCATCACTCGCGCCTTGTCGCGTTCGGTTTGCAGGCGACCGATCATCCATGTGCCTGTGTTGGATAAACCCTTGTAGTCGAGGTCGACCGGGTTCTGCGTCGACAGTACAAGGCCAACGCCGTATGCGCGTGCTTGCTTCAATAGCGTTAGTAGCAGGGTTTTCGATGGCGGGTTGGCGACCGGCGGCATATAACCAAAGATCTCATCCATGTAGAGCATCGCGCGCAGGCTGGATGTGCCCGGTTGTGCCCGCATCCACGCGATCAGGTCGTTTAGCAACATACAGACGAAGAACATGCGCTCGGCATCCGACAGATGCGCGATCGACATGACGGATACGCGCGGTTTGCCTTCGGGCGTGTACAACAGGTTGCCGGTGCTAAGCGCTTCGCCTTCCATCCACGCTTCGAAACCCGGTGCCGCCAACAGGTTGTTGAGCTGCATGGCGAGCGTCATACGATCCTTGGGTGGGTAAAACGTATCCAGCTCCAGCACACCGATCTTCGTCATCGGCGGTGCCTGAATCAGCCCGATTAGTCCCGCGAGATCGATGCTCTGATCTTGCTGCCATTGGTGATCCAGAATATTTGCGATCAGAATGTGCTCGCGGCTGGTCACCGGGTCTGCGTTGATACCGAGCAACGCCAGAATACTGGTCGCAGTCACTTGCACGCGCTCGCGATAGAGGTCTCGGTCTTCGCGTAATGCCGCTTCCGGTGCGGCGAACGAACGCAGCACTGAAACCGGCAACCCGGCATTCGAGCCGGGTGTGAAGATATTCATGTCGACGCGATCGCGCAGTGTTTTGACGCGTGCGGGTTTCTGGCCCCAGCCTGCGATGCCCTTTTTCCACAGCGCGGCCTGACCGGCGGCGTACTGCTCGGCGGTTTCGCCTCGATTACTCGCCTCGGTAGGATTAACCCAAGGCAAGAAGTCGTCGCCTTTGAAGTTCGGGAACGTCAGCATCAGGTTGCCGAGATCGCCCTTCGGGTCGATCGCAATCACCGGGATGTTGTCCATTGCGGCCTCTTCGATCATGCCAATCCCAAGACCGGTTTTACCGCTGCCGGTCATGCCGATAATGACTGCATGCGTGTTGAGATCCTTCGAGTCATACAACACGAGGTCTTCGGTCATCTCGTCGGTGGCTTCATCAATACGCTTGCCGAGGTAAAACGCCCCGAGCTTTTCGAAATCTGTCATGGTCCGGCCTTGTCTGTTTTGACGTCTGCGTCGGCAGTGTAGCAAGCCGGTCTGGTTGTGCAACGCGCACATCGTTTTGTCGCGTTTTCTGTTAGCTTTAGGACACGTGGACATCGCGCGGAGGAGCGCCATGCAACCGAGAACCTGGTGGACACTGTTCGCGATATTCGTTGTGGGGCTCGCTGCTAGCGGGCTGGCTGACAAGATCAGCGAGCGTTATGCGGCCGATGCGCTGGAGCGCGCGTTTGTGACCTGGGCTGTGGCACGCGGTTTGAATGGCGTAATTTCAGTGGCACAAGGCACTGAGATTGCATTAGAGCCCGGCGGTGTCGGCGTCAAACTTACGGTGGGGCAGGTGCTCGACCCGGTGAACGACCTGATCGAACGATTCTCATCGGTCATGCTGATCGCCGCGAGTGCGATCGGGTTGCAGAATATTCTGCTGACGATCACCGGCAGTTTTGGTGTCAGCGTATTTCTTGGTGCGACCGCCTTGTTTGCATTGCTCGTGTTATGGATACCGCGATATGCAATGCGACCCCGCTTGCGCGCCTTTGCGCTCAGGCTGTTTCTAATCAGTTTCGTGTTGCGGTTCACACTGCCGGTCTTGGTCATCGGCAGCAACGTCGTGTTCGATCAGTTCTTGCAACCGGAGCAAGAACAGGCGACCGAAGCGCTGCGTGTTGCAACGGCCGACATCGAATCGTTGAGCAACGAAAACGAGCCGGAGCTTCCAGAGGAACGCGGTTTGTTCGAACGTTTTGGGGACATGGTCGATGAGTCGTTGCAGAACCTCAACGTGCGCGAAAGGCTGGCTCAGCTGAAAGAACGCGCCTCAGGTGCGAGCCGCCACGTGGTGAATCTCATCGTTATCTTTGTACTGCAGACGATAATCTTGCCGGTGGCGTTCTTGTGGTTGTTGTTGGAGGCGGTGAAGTCATTAGCGACCAGGGCGACTCAGTGGTGATTACGTCACAGTAGGTTTTGAATGTTTCTGAGGAGGCTCAGTACCACAACCAATTGGACTATTCTGGGTCTAATTCCTTTTATCTTCGTGGCTTCTTGGTACGAACGGGAGCTTTCGACAGCAGTCCTGGCCGTCTTCGTGGTTTTCTACGTCTGGAGCATACTAGGTCTCGTGGGCAGCCTATCTCGATGGCATCTTCCGTCGTGGTCCGAGGAGCCATGGCTATGTATAGGAGCGATATACTCCATCGCCTGCATAGCAGCCTGGTTTTTATTGATCGGCTTTAATCGGCGCGCAATTGTTCTTATGCTTCCCTTTGTTCTTGCGTTGATCATGTTGTCGGGCTTGCGATTGAAGCTAGCGGTAGATCGGTTTCGTCGTTCCAGCAAGCTGTAGAGGTGACACATATCTAGACCAGTAACCGAATGATGCGTTTATGGCGTAAACCAAACCCTTACAGTGCTATTCTTTTTCAAATTTTCCAGCTGAAGCTTAACCATGACTAAAACTCTCAAGGGCATTCCTTATTTACTGATCGTACTTGCCTGCTCAATGACACTAGCGATGGCGGAATCAAAAACAGAAGAAACTACCGCCGAACCAATCCCTGAGCCAACGGTCTTCGTGACTGAGCATCGCGGGCGATTCAATGGCGAGTCCGTTAGCTACACGGTGACGGCCGGTGAGCTGTATCTAAAAGACAAGGAAGGTAAGCCGAAAGCGGCAATGTTCTCGTTTGCCTATGTGGCGAAGGATACGGGTGAGGATCGACCGGTTACGTTCGTCTGGAACGGTGGCCCTGGTTCGTCATCGGTGTGGCTGCATATGGGGACGCTTGGACCGAAACGCATCTCTGTGCCGAGTAACGCTGAGCGCGCTGGACCACCGCCGTTCGATATACGCATCGCACCCGAGACGATTCTCGACGTGACGGATCTAGTATTCGTAGATCCGGTCGGCACCGGTTTTTCGCGACCGCTTGGTAAGCACGAAGGCAAGGAGTTCTGGGGTCTCGTGGAAGACGCAACCTCGGTTTCTGAGTTCATTCGCGAATGGGTGACCGCCAACAACCGCTGGAACTCACCGAAGTTCTTGCTTGGTGAGAGCTTTGGCACAACGCGTGCGGCTAAGGTCGCGCACATGCTCGAAGATGACATGAACATCAGTCTGAACGGCATCGTGTTTGTGTCTCAGGCGCTCGACTATCAGGGGTCGACGCCTTATGTGGATCACAACCTCGTGTCTTTCGTCACGTACCTGCCGACGATGGCAGCGGCAGCGCACCATCACGGCCGTGTGCAACCTACTCCGGAAAGTCTTGAGCAGTTCATGGATGATGCGCGTGCGTTTGCGACCGATGAGCTACTGCCCGCACTGTGGAAGGGTAATACGATTAGTGATGAAGAGGCCGATCGCGTCGCTGATCGATTGAGCTACTTTCTTGGCATTTCAAAAGACTATATAGAACGCGCCAACTTGCGAGTCGATGGCCGCAGATTTGCCAAGGAGTTGTTGCGCGACCAGGGCCTCGCTATTGGTTTGGCTGATGCCCGATACACGCGGGATGATATTGATGACCATGCTGCGGAGCCAGAGAGTGATGCATCTAGCGATGCGTTGGGTGCCGCATTTACGAGCGCGTTGATGAGCTATATTCGAACGGATCTCGATGTCACACTCGACCGACCCTATCGTGTCTCCGGCGGCAGTGACTTAAGTAGCCAGTGGCGCTGGAGCCCGCTGCCTGCTGGACGGAGCTGGGAGCCGACTTACGTGAATACAGCACCCGATCTCAGTGAGGTGCTACGCAAGAATCCGGCGCTCAAGGTGTTGGTGGCGTCTGGCTACCACGATCTTGTGACACCGTTTTTCGATGCCGAGTTTACGCTGAATCGTCATGGCATCAATGCAGACCAGATTGAATATACCCACTACGTCGGGGGTCATATGATGTATGTGCACGAGCCCTCGCGGACGGAGCTTCTGGAAGACATTCGCACATTTATTGAGCAACAAATTGTGGACGAATGATGTCGGGCTTATTGGCGGTGCAGTCACCGACTGGATTGGTGTTGGCCCCGCTGAATGGAAGCTTTTGACTGATTTCTACCGAACAAGATCCCCGCTGCTGGCAGCTATCCCGCCGTTGGAATGAGCGACGTCTTCCACAACGCGGAGCTGCCAGTTGAAAGTAGCGCCGACGGCATCGGCTTGTGCCTTCGCCTGATCATAATAATGCAGGCCTCGAGCAAACCGGTGCGGCCCTTGTTCTTCAAACTCACGAATCAAATTGGAGTCGAACATCGGTGGGTCATCGGAGTTCAAGCAGACTGGAATCCCAGCCTCAACGAGCTTCGGCAGAGTGTGTTGTTGCATCGATGGGAAGACCTTTAGAGCGATATTACTAATTGGACATACGGTCAGCAGGATCTGTCGATCAGCCAGCTCACGCAGAAGATCAGGGTCTTCTGCGGATTGCACACCGTGGTCGATGCGTTCGACGCCGCACTCCTGAATCGCTTCCCAGACATAAGCAGAACCGCCGTCTTCACCGGCATGTGTCGTTAGGCGCAATCCGTTCGAGCGTGCCGCGTCAAAACACGCTTTCAGCCGACCCGGCGGATAGCCGTTTTCCTGGCAGTCCAGACCCATGCC
Organism: Pseudomonadota bacterium; assembly: GCA_038533315.1. GTDB lineage: Bacteria > Pseudomonadota > Gammaproteobacteria > Steroidobacterales > Woeseiaceae > CALBPI01. The sequence continues at coordinate 11,164 of JBCAZB010000008.1, forward strand.
CACGATGCCTGCTTTGTCTTGATCACGAATGGCGAGCTCGGTGTGTTGCAGGGCAACGTCTTTCGGGAGAGTGCGATCCAGATCGACGATGAATGCGGTATCCACACCGCGGGCCGCATTGCGTCTTCGCCCTTCGATCAAGCCTTCGACGAGTGCATCCCAGGCAACACCGCGCGGTGCGACCAGACCATAAGTCACAAACAGCTCGTGGTATCGGATGTTCTGTTTGGCGGCTTCGATGCCATGACGTTCGACAGCGTCGGCATAGTCTTCGGCGGTGTTCAGCGTCGCAACAGTCGTGCGCAGAATATCGATGAACTGATCCAGGCTTGTAAACTGATAGTAAGTCTCGGCACTAGCCTCATCGTGGAACGGCATTGTCATGGCGTTGCGTCGGGCGAGCTTCAGCGCCAGGTCCGGGTACATCGCGCCACCCTCAAGGTGGTTATGCAACTCTACTTTCGGCAGTGCATGCAGACACTCCCGAAAAGCCTCGTTCGTTATTGTCATCGTCGCCCCTGCGTGTCGACTTTTGTTCCGACCTAAGAATAGCAACGCGCAGGATGCGGCGCTATACGATCGATCGTGGGCGCAGAAAAGGTCGTATCAAATCCTACTCGCCGACGTCGGCTTGCCCCAACTCCGACTGCATTTCACGTAACCAACCGTAGACTTGAATGTTCGTCATGTCGGCGTTCTCAATACTCGCCATCACACGGTTGACACGCGTCAACGCGGCATCTTCGCGCTCGGTTAACCTTTCGACTCGCGCCATTTGTTGTTCTGCGTTCCAGACTTCCCGATGGCTGCTGCCGAACGCCGCTTCGCGAATCGATATCACGGTGGCGAAGTATGCCTCCGCATCGTCCAGAGCGCCCATGTCATAGGCCACTTTGCCGAGCGTGTATTGCGCATTGGCCGTCAACGTATGCGTATCGCCGTAGTGTTCGCTGAGGATGCTCAGTGCTTGGGTACCATAGTCGCGGGCCTGTTCGTACTGATCGAGTTGACGATGGGCGTCAGCCAGCGAATCGAGTGCGCGCGCGTAGCGCGAATGTGTTGGCCCAGCGGCGACACGCCATATCTCGGCTGCCTGCGTCAGGTGTGGCAGTGCTTCGGCAGGTTGCTTGCGACTGAGTTCGATGGCGCCGAGCAAACTGAGATCGAAAGCAACATCGACGTGCTCGTCGCCTTTGGTCTTGCGATCGATAGCGAGGCCTTTGAGGGCGACCTCGCGCGCTTTGTCCCATTGATCAGTATTGACGTAAAACGTGCCAAGATTGACGTACGCCGTTGCGGTATCCGGATGATCATCGCCGAGCGTACGAAGCCGCAGATCCAATGACTCGCGATACGCTGCCTCGGATTCTTCGAACCGGGATAGCGTTGCATAGACGATACCCATGTGATTGAGTGTCGTGCCGCGCACCTCACTGTCCCGCATCTCGTCATTGTTGAGTACCGCCAGCGCGCGCTGGTAGTAACCGAGTGAGCCTTCGTAATCGTCGAGGTAGTAGGTGATTGTCCCGAGGTGGTTCAGCGTGCGGGCCATTGTCGGCGCATCTCGACCGTTGTTGGCCTGGCGCTGCAGCTCGAGAGACTCGAGGGCGGTGTCGTAGGCGGCTTGCCAGTTTTCGCGGCGATAATGTAGCCAGGCGAGCTCATCCAATGAGTCGATAAACAACCGGTCTTCCGGCGTACGATGCAGCCGATTCAGTTTTACGGCCTCCTGCATCAACGCTTCGGCATCCTCGTAAAGCCCGAGCCGTTGGTAAACGGCACCGATGGTCTGCAACATGCGAGCGCGGATCCGATCATCTTCCGTGAGCTCGTCACGAATTCGCACCGCACCGCGATCCAGTACTTCTCGCGCAGTGATCGTTTCGCCTAGCGATTGACCAGGCCGCGAGACGTTGAACAGGTCGACGAGAAAGTCTGTTGTCGACTCAGCGACCTGACGTTCCTGAAACGCGAGATCACGTTCCGTTGCGAGTTGCTGCGTGTAGAACAACGTTTGCGCACCACCGGCAATAACGACGGCGCAGGCCGCTAGCACGGCTAATCGATGGCGTCGGAGGAACTTGCCGCTGCGGTAGGTCCAGGAGTCGCCGCGAGCGCTGACGGGTTCATTGTTCAAATAGGCGCGTACGTCGTCCGCCAGGTCTTTCACGGTGGCATAGCGTCGAGCCGGGTCCTTGCGCATGGCCATCAGTACGATGTTGTCGAGTTCGCCGGCGATTCTGGAAGCGCGGCTTCGATGGCCTGCAATCCGTGCCGCCGCGCTGGGTGCGGCCGGTTCCGTGCGGCAGACCATCTCGACGATTTGAGGGGAGGTCTTGCTGCTCAGGTCGAATGGAAGCTCGCCACTCAGTAGTTGATAGAGCAAGACACCCAGTCCGTAGACATCTGTGGCAGTTGTCACCGGTGCGCCGGTCAGTTGCTCTGGGCTGGCGTACTCGGGTGTTAGCGGGCGCATGTCCGCGCGCGTGAGTTCCGGCTGTGACGATTCATCGAGCAGTTTCGCAATGCCAAAATCGAGCAGCTTCGGTTGGCCATCCCCTGTCACCATCACATTGGAGGGCTTAATGTCGCGATGAATGACCAACTGGCTGTGTGCGTATTGGACTGCGTCGCAGATCTCAACGAACAGCGACAACCGCTGCCGAATGTTGACAGCCTCTTTCGTGGCGAACGCCGCGATGGACTCCCCGTCAACATACTCCATGACAATGAATGGCTGGCCGTCTTCGGTGCGTCCACCATCCAACAGTCTTGCGATGTTTGGATGATCGAGATTGGCCAGAATTTGTCGTTCCTGCCGGAAGCGCTCCGTCAGCTCGTCGTCTGCGCCTATCCAATGCGTGAGCTTAATCGCGACACGTTGCTCGAATTCATCGTCGTCGCGTTCGGCGAGAAACACCTGGCCCATGCCGCCGCGACCAATGGGTTTGATCAACCGGTAGGCGCCGATCGTACGTTGCTCGAATGTCTCAGCAACAGACTCACCCGCACGCAGCATCTCGGATTGAATGGCGTCGCCGCTCTCGGTGGGTACATCCAGTAAGCGCAAAACGTCATCGGCCATTGACGGATCGTCACCGGTTTCGCGGCGGACGAAATCGACCTGATCTCGCTTCGGTAACGCGCTCGCGGCTTCGAATAATGCCTTGATCTTTTGCCAGCGTTCCGAGTCCATGCCAGACAGCTCCGATTATTGTAGTTCGTTATGCAGCCAAGCCTTGGCTAGCTTTAAGTCTTTGGATAACGTCATCCGCGATATCTCAAGCACGTCCGCCGCCTGCTGTGTCGTCAGACCACCGAAGAACACCAGTTCAACAGCCTTAGCCATTCTTGCGTCGAACTCAGCTAATTTGTAAAGCGCCTCATCGACTTCGAGGATTCTCGGGTCGGGCTGTTCGCCCAGCATGATGGATTCGTCGAGCGATAACGGCTGAACGCCATCACCGCGCTTTTGCCGTTGTTTGCTGCGTGCATGGTCCACCAGAACTTGTCGCATCACGCGCGCTGCGATAGCCATGAAGTGGTGGCGATTCTCGAGCGGTAATTCGACATCAACAAGACGCAAATACGCCTCATTGACCAGCGCTGTCGATTGCAGCGTGTGACCGGCGCGCTCAGACAGCAAGTAGCGTGAGGCGAGCTGGCGCAACTCGTTATGCAGATGCGGCAACAGGTCGTCGAATGCCGCGGCGTCGCCGGCTTGCCATTGCCGAAGTAATACTGTGATCTCTCGTTTGGACATTACGTCAAATGCCAGCCCCCGCGCTCCATCTGAGTGTAGCAGCGTTCAGAATGATCGCTTTACAATTTTCCTCGGAACGTCGCATTACCGGGTACAGGACAAAAAAGCGTCATGAGGCGCGAGGACCCGGACAATGAAAAAGACAACTGTGAGCCTGTTGCTGATGACCTTGGCAACAACAATGACTGCGCCGTTGATGGGGCAATCGGCAAACCACCCGCAATACGATAACGAGGAGTTACGTCCTACTATTGAAGTGCTTGGCGGCGCTCACAACGTGTCGTTCGCGCCGTCGCTGTCGCCAGAGCCGATCACGGCCTACACCGCGGGGTCGATAGCCTATTCGACAAACTTTGGTCTGAAATATGTACCGCCGCTGGTGTTCGCACCGGATGGTGTTGGCACGGAACCCAACACGGCAGACAACTGTGGCTATGTGTTCACGATCGCCGGCAATGCCCAAAAGACGCGTCAGGATTTTCTGGCCATCGTTCAGGACTACGAAGATGACTTCAATTGGTCATCGTTCCTCGGACGGCCCGATGTCTATCACTGGAATACCGACGTACGCTTGTCACCGTTCCGCGGTGACACGATGCTGGAAGGCACCGTCACGTTGCCGATTGGTAACCATTCCATTCGGTGGCAGGCCGAAACACTCGTTACCCCTATTCTTGATTTTCCGCCCTGGTACATTTTGTTTGCGAAGGCTGCGGAAGCGGCTTCACGCAAGATCATCATTGGTCTGAAAACGCCAGCGGCGCGTCGCGCCGCGATGCAGGCTGTAGTCGAATTGTTCATCAATCTTGGCATCGAAGGTGCCACGTTCGGCCTCGACTGGTTTTTGCTGGACGGCGTGCCAAGCCCGACCAGCAACCCTGACGGCATCGTCAATAATCGTTTCCAGAACGTTAAGGTCTACGACCTGACGACGCCGGTCTTTAATGTGATGGTGGATCAAATTACCGTTGAAGCGACGCAGGTTGGCGGAGAATATCTACGCGATCACATTGCCCGATTGCGTGACGGTTTCACGGTTTCGGATACCTGCGATGTACGTCCGATCGTGAACTACTCCGGACGCTCGTTCATGCCGGTCGGCGAAGTGACGGAAGTGCGTTGGACCGCAAGAGATAACGGTCCGACCAACATTAATGGCGGTTTCAACAGCGAAGAATTTGTCCAGCGCGTGATTGTGCAGGACACGCTGCCGCCGATCGTGCTGGCGCCGCCAGCAAGAATTGTCGAATCCTCCACAGCAACCGCTGTCGATATTGGCCGACCTGCCGTCTTTGATTTGGCGGATGTGCGCCCGACGATTGTCAACGACGCGCCGGGTATCTTCGAGCCGGACACGCGGACATTGGTTTCGTGGACCGCGGAGGACGCTTCCGGTAACACGACGACTCGCAATCAATGGGTCACGCTCAAGACACCGGGCAGCAATACCCAACCGCAGGCGCTACCGGGCAGCGTCCCGGCGCGCACGTTTGAGTCAGTGGAAATCGAACTACAAGGCATCGACGTCGATCTTCTCTCCGGTCGATTCGACCAACTCAATTTTGCGATTTCCGATCAGCCCGACAACGGCTTTTTTGTTGCGCCGTTGTTCCCGTACTTCATCGAGGACTATCGGATCGAGAACGAATTCGGACTGACGAAGCCCGAGTTGATCGCCGAGCTGGATCGCTTGTGCGATGAGGACCCGAGGAACTTCGAGCCCGCCGTAGACTATGTGGCAAACCCGGTTTACATGGATGTCGATGATGACGGCGTGATGTACGTTGTTGATCAATACCGGATTTGCCAGAACTCGACGGGGCGAATTGAGCCCAGAAATCGCATCGCGAAGTTCGTGACAGACGCGGATGGTGTCTTGCAGTGGCAAACGCAGTTCCAGACAGGCAGTCAGCAGCCGGACTCTCTCGATATCGGGGCCAATGGCAACATCTATTATCAGGGAACGCGCGTTGACGCATCGACCGGCGTCGTGCGCGGTTGTGATCCCGACCTCGTTGCTTGCGACGTGTTCCGTATCGCCGTCGATACGAGTACCAGCAATCCGGATCGAACGCGGCCGACAGCAGAGCCGAAGTCGTTTGCGGTGACTGAAGATGACTTCCTGTTTGTAACCGACGGACGATTCTCTCTGGCCGCCTACGACCTGCGCAACGTGGAGAACAACTTCCCGGCTTTTGTCGGCATTGTGGCGCAGCCTGGCGAGCTACTGACCCGTAACAACCCCTCGAAAGATCTTGCCATGGACTCCGAAGGCAATCTGTATTTGTCAGATGCCGAGAATGATCGTGTCTATAAGTATGCAGCGAGCACATTCACCAGAAACGATGACGGCAGTGTCGATTTCGAAGCGGGTGAATTGATCGGCTGGAACGGGCGTTGTGAGACGAACCTGACGTCTGTGCGTGCCTGTGACGAAATCAACGAAACGAGTCTTGGCTATGCATGTACCGATCAGTTATGCGGTGTTGGGACTACCAGCGGCAGCGCGCCGGGTCAGTTCAATTCGCCGCGCGGCATTGCGATCAATGCACGGGATGTCTTGTATGTGACCGACTTCGACAATCTGCGTGTGCAACGGTTTACACCGGAAGGCTATTTCGCCGGAGAGGCGGAGTCGGAATGCGACGGCAGCTGTTTCGTACTCGGCGACTTCGGTAAACCAGAAGACGTCACCGCTAATCTCGATTTCTTTTACGTGCTCGACCAGGAGCGTGACCTGCTGCACGTATTTGAGACCACACCGATCACCGACTTCGATGATGAGTCGTTGTCACAAACTCAGACCGCCCGCGTGACGTATCAGTCAGATGATGGATTCACCGGCGTCGATACGTTCGGCTTTACGGTCAATGACGGTCTGGATAGCAGCGCTGAGGCCACCGTCGCCGTCAACGTGACGCGCAATTTCCGCGCACCGGTGGCGACGCTTGGCCAGCGTTTCGATGGCGTTGAAGATACCGTATTGGAGTTTTCGCCTCGCGCGTTTGATCCGGATGCG
>JBCAZB010000009.1:0-17026 GCA_038533315.1 Pseudomonadota bacterium
CTTCAAGCACTATCCGCTCGGTCTCGATCGCGACTATGAGATGACCTATGACATCTTCCGCGCGGCGGGCGCATTGTGTGCGCAAGAGCCCGGTCTGATCATCGCAAGCAACAATGATGGCCATCCGTTGCGATACCACAGCGACTGCAGTGTTCTAACGAACAACTTCATCCTGACGCCGCAGCACGAAGCGAAATCCCTCGAACTGCAACGCCTGCTCGGCTTATCACCAAGCGCGTTTCTTGAGGCGATGCCCGATGACACGCGCTATCTGATGATTCGGCTTGGCGGAATGTTTGAATTCAGTGGTGGACAGGTCGCCGCGCGACCGGTGGAAATGCTGCGACAGATCAATCCGCCATTGTTCATGGCATTAGCGGAAGCGAAGACGTTGCCCGCTGGGTTTGAACTGGCCGCACAATTGCGCGTGCCCGACGCACGCGACCTGCCGATGGTGCAGATCTATCGTGTGAGTAAACCCAGCGACTGAGGCGCGTTGGTTACAAGCCGATCAGACGCGCTCAGCTCTCCTCGACGAACCCGTCGGGTTTGGCACTACCCCCGCCGAAGAAGAACTTTTGCATTTCGGCTTCAAGGAATTTGCGGGCCTCGGGTTCGATCGGCGTCAGTCGATACTCATTGATCAGCATCGTTTGGTGCCCTAGCCATTGTTGCCAGGCCGCCTTGGAGACTTGGTCATAAATGCGTTGTCCGAGTTCGCCCGGGTACGGCGCGTAATCCATGCCTTCCAGCGTTTCACCTTTCAGCACACAGGTAACGGTACGGCTCATGTTGATTGCCCTAGTCTTTGTTGGCGCTATTGTAGCGATTTGACGAGTCGTTCGACAGGTCGCGGCACACCGAGCGCCGATAGCTCCGTCGGCTGTACCCAGCGACCGTCCGTGTCCGCGACGTGCTGCACACGCAAGCGACCGTCGATGAGCTGGGGTGTGATTGTCAGGTCAAAGTGCGTGAATTTATGGGTGAACGCGTTGAGTGTCGCGACGTTCTCGACATCGAAGGTATCCGGAATCGGTGCATCGCCGTCGAACTCGGGAAAGCAATACAAGCCACCCCAGATGCCGGTGTCCGGCCGACGTTGCAGCCACAGCGCACCATCCTCTCGTCGCAGCAACAGAAACTGTGTCTGTCGCTGCGGATTCGGTTTTCTGGTCTTCTTGCCGGGATAATCAGCGGTCGCGCCCGCAGCATGGGCACGACAGGTATCGACCACCGGACAGTCGCCACAGCGTGGGTGCGCGCGCGTGCACAACGTCGCGCCGAGATCCATCATCGCTTGTGTGTAATCCGCAACCCGTGCATCCGGTGTGTAGTGTTCGGCCGCCGCCCATAGTTCTTTTGCAACCGATGTCTTGCCCGGCCACCCTGCGATGGCCTCGTGGCGAGCCAGTACGCGCTTGACGTTGCCGTCGAGAATCGCGCAGCGCTGGTTGTCGACCAGCGCAAGGATAGCCGCCGCTGTGGAGCGACCGATGCCTGGCAAGGCCTGCAAGCCTTCCTGCGTCGTCGGAAACGCGCCATCGAAGTCATTCACGACCTGTTGCGCCGCTTTATGCAGATTACGCGCACGCGCGTAATAGCCGAGCCCCGACCATTGCGCGAGCACCTCATCCGGTGTCGCACGGGCCAATGCATGCACATCAGAAAACTCTGTCATGAAGCGCTGGTAATACGCGATGACACTCGCTACCTGCGTCTGCTGCAACATGATCTCGGAGACCCAGACACGGTAGTGCGTTTTGTCGTGCTGCCACGGCAAGTCTTTGCGGCCATGTGCGTCGAACCAGCGAACCACGCGGTCTGCGATCGCCGGTGCTGCGTAGGTCATGGCGTCTCGAAGCCCGACAGACCGCGAGCACGGAGACTGTCAGCATTCGCATCAGAGGCGTTGGCCAACCGTTCGATGCGTTGGATGGCATCCTCGCCACCTTTAGCGAGCTTACGTTTCATCATGTAAGGCCCTATGACCGGCGGCACCCAGAACGCGGGCTTCATAATGACCTGATAAACGACACGCGTACCACCGCGCTCGTCGGTCAGCTGCCAAGTCGCTTCGCTGTGGTGGAAGTCAGAATTGTTTGGCTCGACAACTGTGCGGATGTAGTCATCAGCCCGGTTCTCGAGACGCTCGAGGCGCTCCATCGTCTGGCAAAAAAACAGCACGCAACCTTCGACCTGCGTGAACACCCGTGGCGTACCATCTTCTGCTGGTGACTCGAACCGCGAATCGGTGTAGACGCTCGAGATCGCACCGAAGTTACTGTAGTCGGTGAGCACATCGAACACGCCAAGACGCGGCGCATCGAACCACGTCACGCTGGTCATCGTGTAGGTACCGTCGTCGTGCGCAACGTCAACCGACAACAACTCGGCCGCGCTCGCGGGTGTCGCCGTCAGCAACACCGCTATCGCCATGAACAGACGCATCTCAAAAAATATCCTTGAGTCGCTTCTTGAGTTCGTCTTCTTTGTCTTTCAACGCATCGCGTACACGCTCTTCCGCGCGATCACGCTCTTCCTGAATCTTCCGTTCAGCAGCCGCCTTCGCCATGCCCGCGACATCCGGCTTGATCGACGGCGTCGCTACCGGCCCCGTGATCTTCATCGGAATGACGGCCTCGGTGTATTCGTCGAGCTCCGCCTCCGACACGTCCGTCAGAAATTCGGGCCGCTCAAGAACACGGGCATTCATGCCGTAGTCGATCGTGGCATCACCGAGATCGACCTCACCGGCACCCGTCAGCTGCAGGAAGGGCAATGCCGCGTAGAAATCATCGTTGCGAGCCACGCCCTTGCTGACGACTGCGGTGCCGCGCAGCTCCGAGAATTCGGTACGAGCCGGTGACGGTGCGGGTGGCGCGGCTTCTTGTTTGAACAACGCACGCGCGCGGCGAATCTGATACCAGATATCGGTGCCTGCCAACGCGCCGTCTGTCAGCGAAAAGCGCACGTCGCCGTCGAGACTGCGACGGATGTCCGATAGCGTGACGCCACGTCCGGCCAGCTTGAAGTTGCCTGCGAAGGTACCCTCGATGTTGTCTTGCTCCCACAACAGCCGCGCGAGCTCGCCCATGTTGAGACCGTCGACCGACTCGTTCAGCGACAAGCGCGGGACGTCATTGCGGGCATCGATCGATACATCGCCGGAGTAGCTGCCCTGCAGCACGGTCGCCTTGATCGGCTGCAGACGCGCCGTGTTGTTCGCGACGTTCAACCCGAGATCGAGATTACCGAAGGGCAAACCACCCAATGTGACGCGCTGCATGCGGAAACGACCCCGCGCGTCCAGGCCCTGAATCAAATCGACCGGTAACGCGCTCTCGGCAAGGTTGTCGCCCGCGTCGTCGGCGACCGTTTCATCGGCTGGTGGCAGATAGCGATCGAGGTCGATTTCGCTGCCTGACAAATCGAATCGCAACGCCTGCGTTTCGAAATCCGCGATCGATAGGCTGCCCTTGAGCTCGGTCGTATCGATACGCAATAGCAGATTGGTCAACTCTGCCTGCGCGTCGGTCAATCTCAGGTCCGCCGAGAACGCCGCCTCGTCGAGCGCATCCGGGTCGGTCAGCACCGGTGCCTCGCCGATGACTGCTTCCATCGTGGTTTTGGGTGCAAACGGTGCGACATCAATCGCGCCGGTCAGCGCCAGCGGTTCGAGCGTGCCATCCATTGATGTGCTCGCCGTGACCCCGGCAGCCTTTAATACCATGTCTTTGACGGACAGCGTATTCGCGCCGCCGTTGACGGACATCGAAGACGCCTGCAGCGTCACTGTTTGTGGCGAGGCGAGATCCGGTGACGAGACCGTCGTCTCCAGTTCCAGATCGGTGAGGTTCACTGGTTGCTCGCCGTCCTGTGCCTCACCGAATGCCACCGTCGTCGAGAACTCAACGTCGGCTTCCAGCTTGTCGGCGGTGGATTGCAATTTCAGGCCACCGATGATGTCGGTCGGTGTCGTCAAATCAACGCCACTAATCTGAATGCCGGCCTCGCTGATATCGTAACGCGTGCCCGATTGCTGATCATCGTAGACGATCGTCGCATTGTCGAGAATGAAGCCTGCAATTTTTAAGTCGAGATCGGTGCCAGCATCTCCAGCTGTAGCGGCGTCCGTTGCGTCGCTCGCCTCGGCATCGACCGCATCATCGGCGCCGATGTCAGACCAGTTATTGCGACCATCCGGCGCCACCGTCAAACGCACGGTCAGATCCTTCACGGTGACCATGCCGACCTCGACAGAACCTGACATTAGCGGCATCAAGCGCACGCCAGCGCTGGCACTGCCCAGCTCAAACATCGGCTGATCGCTGAAACCCGGAGCATCCGAGACCGTGATGCCCGCTGTCTCAATAGACAGCCACGGAAACACGCTGAGCGACAGGTCACCGGCCAGCGCAACATCTCGCCCGGTCGCATCACTGAGCGCCTCCGCAATCTCGTCGCGGTAATCGTTTGGATCGAAAAACAGCGTGACTGCGATGACGACGATCACCAACAGCAACACAACGAGGCTCGCTGCCGCGAGCACCAATCTTAGTAATTTGCCCATACCCATTAGGGTATCAAAACCGGATTAAGTTTCGGTCTCAAAATGGACAAACATCGCAATGGACTGCGTTTCAAGGGCACAAGGTCCGCAGACGTGACTGCCTAATCAGAACCATCAAAAAACCGTTCGTAGTAGGCCTCATTGAGCTCCTGGTATAGCTCGGCTGGCAAATCACGCGGTGAATATCCACGGCTGCAGGCCTCTGTTTTCAGGAAGGCACGCCAGTCTGGGCCGTCGACAGGCTTGAATAAAACGATATGGCCCGCATCACGCATCTCCGCAATGACTCGCTGCCTGGCTTGCGGGTCGCTTTCGTCATTGATCATCTGACGAAGCCCGACGAGCGCCGCTGCCATGCCAGAAATGAGCAACAAAACCGGAACAAACTGTAGCCACCCAAAGGGCTGGCGACTGCTCGCGCGCCAGTAGCTCAACAGCTCGCTTGCCCACCACAGCGACAGCAGCCCAACGACCACGCTCAAAACATTGAATGGGGAGAATGATTTCTCTGCGTCCAGCCAGAAGTCGCCCGGCTGCCAGCAATAGTCTGCGACGACGATCTGTACATGCAGCGCCCAGAACATCAGCGCTACACTCATCACAACGAAAACAAGGAACCAGAATCGAGGATTGATCGTTACTGGCCGCAGGACTCCATCGTCGGACTGCACAAGACCGTCATTCTCGCCTCTGGCATACAACAGCCGTCGAATCCACACGCCCAGCACAGCACCAGCCAGCGACATCACCGTTACGAAAACGATGCCGGGCCAATCGACATCAACAGCCAATTCCAAACGTCGCGCCGCCTCACGTTGGGCCAGGTAGTCATTAATCACCAACCCGAGCTTGGCGAAGTAGAAAACGACTACCAACGGAACTACGGCCCGGCGCCCTGCGACCATGCCGCCCGCGAGACATGCAACGAAGACGGCGATCTGGACGCGGGTGTACAGCGCAATAAACATTGCGATTCGAGAACCCGCATACTGACCTGGGAAAAACGCGACATCGATCGCGCGAATCAGAAAGAACACACCGATTGCGACCAGGATCGCAGCGACAACCCGCAACGCGGAAGCGCGTTGCACCGAGTTAGGAGCAACCGGGCTCACTCAGCCACCAGGCACCGCCCAGAGCGGGTCTTCAGATCGCTGCCACTCCACAAGCCCTTGCATTCGGCGGTACCAACGCTCGATATTGGGGTATCGCGCAAACGGAAACGCGCAGCACGGGAAATAGGTCGTCATTCCGGCAACGGAGAAGTCGGTGATCGTAAGGTGCTCCCCGACCAACCATTGTGCTTTGAGTTGCTGATCCAGGAAATCGAGCTGTCGCGCGCAAGGCGCGCTATCCCAATCCACTGCACGTTCGGGCTTCGGGAGTGAATCAGGTAGAAGTTGATGCCCGACATGCGGCGCCATCACGTCGGCGAGAGCGGGCTGCCATTGCCCGCTTTCCCAGAACAGCCACTGGTCCACTTTGGCGCGTTCGCGCACGCTTCCACCAAGTAGTTCGCTGTCGCGCGCCAGATAGCGAACTATTGCATTGGATTCGTGAAGCACGAAGTCACCGTCAACCAATGTCGGGATCTGCCCAAGCGGATTAACAGCCAAGTAATCCACGCTCTGTCCTGCGCCGGCATAGACATTGACCGGTCGGCTCGTGATCTCGATGGCCAATTTGTCGGCAACAGCGGTGACCTTTCTATAATTGGCCGACAACGGCGTCCCGTAAATTTCAATCATCACAGGACCTTATTCGGTCGCTTTCAACACCCAGCCGAAGCTGAGCACATAGCGCGTGCCAGCATTCACGCGGGACACGCTATGCGGCTGCTGATCCGGGCGAAAGAACTTGATGCGCCGACTAGCGAAGATCGGCGTGTCGCATTCAAACTCGCCGCCATCCTCGGCCTCGGACAACACCACGTTGACACGATAGTGTTTGCGTCCGTCTACCGGATCGGTATGCGACGGAATCTCCGCGCCTTCCTTATAGCGCAGGAGATAGCAGTCCCACGGCACGATGAATGGATTGATGCCGAGCAACATTTTCTCGTAGCCGGTTTGCTGACGGCCGCTGCGCCAGCGGAGAAAGCCATCCGCGAATGTCGTTAGCGTGGATTTCAACATCTAGATCGCTTCCTTCTGATGTTCGCCCTAGCGAACCCTAGCCGTGCGATTACACGCTGCGTTCGCTGATGACTTCTATCTTACCGACAATACTGGCATTAAGCGCATCCAAGTCTTCGACTGGAATCCACCACTCGGTATGACGCGAGGCACCAACGGTTTTGATCGGGTAACGATCTGCGAAGGCTTTTTCTACCTCAAATCGGGTGACATACCCCTTGCCAAACTGGCGGACATTCCAGTTGTTGACCTCTTCGGCGTACTCCAAAGAAGTCACCGGATAAAAGATCGGTTGCTCAGGCAGACGCGGTGGCCAGGCCGTGAACCCCGACGCCGCAACCAGCTTCAGCTCGGCTTCGCAGCACGGGCGATACATGGTAACCGTCTGTGTCATTGTTCTCTGCTTGATTTTTCTCTAAGTTCACTTGTCGTAGCTGGACCAACGATTACGGCCATCGCAGCTCCCATTTATTCACTGAAGAAACGACTCATCTTTGCGTTCAAGAGCGCTATCAACTCGTCTTCCATATAGTCGTAGTTGTCCGGAATACCGAGTACAACCAAACGCTTGTTCCTAAGAATTTTCCCGAACTTCTTGTTGAGTCGGTTGCGATGTGTTTTTTCCATCACTGCGATCAGATTTGCCCACTCGATCAAGTCACCGCTTACTGTGGTCGGCGCATCCCGATTCGTACCGGCACCGATCGCCTCAATGCCATGATAGCCATGAAAGATGGTCTCAGCCGTCGCACTACGCAGACGATTTGCTGAGCAAACAAAAAGGACGTTCATGTCAGGCGCGCAGAATGCTCTCCATCTTCTTACCGCGCGCCAGCTCGTCCACCAGCTTGTCGAGATAGCGGCACTGCTTATGCAATGACTCTTCCAGCTCTTCCACGCGGTACCCGCAGATCACACCCTTGATCAGATGCACATTGGGATTGAGTTCGCACTCATCGAAAAACGTTTTGAAACCGATGTCGCTATCGAGCAAGCGTGCAATGTCGGCGTCACCGTAGCCTGTCAACCATTCGATGACCTGATTGAGTTCTTCTTTAGTACGACCCTTCTTTTCGATCTTGTTAACGTAGTGCGGATAGATGGAGTCGAAGGTCATCTTCGCCAGGCGTTCGTTGATGCCGGCCGGTGGTTTATTCATGGTCGCTCCGTGTCGTGTCTCAATGTCCCCGGTTTAACCCTAGGCCGGTTTCAAATCACTCGCAACCGCGTCACTCCGCCAACAACGTGCGTAACACTTCTCCCCGCAGGCGCGCGGCGCGCAGCAACTCACCGCGGGACGCGGCAAATGCGGCCTCGACCATCAGTTGCTGTAGTGCCGGTGTCGTGGCGACATTCACCCAGCGGATGCCCGTCAGGAACTGGGACGACGCTTCGTGCGGATCACCTGCATCCAGAAAGCTGTCGCCGGCGCGCAGATAGCAGTGTGGAATTTCTTCGAGGTTGCCCTCTTTCTCGCAGTCGACACTGTGTGATGGCGTGCTCACCAGAAGCGCGATCATAGCGAAAACCTGCAACAAGGCGGGATTTGTGTGTACGCCTGTCACCGCTCATCACACATGACTAGTCGTCACCGTCACCATCTGCATCGAAAAACACCTCAACGCGGTTGCGGCCATTTCCGATGTGGCCAGGACGCAGCATGATGAGCAAACCAACGCCGGTGCAGATCCACCAGAAGTAGTTTGACGGCTCGATAGTCAGCTTCCATAAGCCGAAGAGCATTATCACCAGCCCACCAATTCTCGGAGAGCCGATATTCAAACGCTGGCGTACCTGTTGGTCAACCGTCGCGACCGCCTACTAGTCCATGCAAAGATCGACACCGCCGTTGACGGTACCGGCACGGATGCGACCTTTGCCGCCATCGCCTTGCTCAAAGTTGAGCGTACGACCCGGCCCGTAACGACTGGTGCGGACAGGCTTCGGCCCGAAACAATTGTCGATGCCACCGGTCAACGTCGAGATATCAACGCGTCCACTAAAGCCCGCGTGTAGCGACAACTCGATGCTACCGCTGACGCTCTCGGCGTCCAGGTCAACCTCGGGTGTCAACGCTTCCATCACTTCGATAGAACCAGACACCGCATTCAGTTTGACGGTATCGAGGCGACTCTCTGCGACTTCGATATCGCCACTCACCGTCGACGCATTCAGGTAACCGGCCAGGCTGAAGGCTTCGACACTGCCGCTCGTGGATGACAACTCGGCCTTGCCGTCGGTGCTGCCACCTTCCACTTCAACATCACCACTCGTGCTGCTGGCCCAGATCGCATTGCTGCGTGTTTCGACCTCAACGTCGCCGCTGACCGATTGCAGCGACAAACCACCGTTGACGCCATAGACGCTGATATCCGCCGATGTCGCACTGACCTTCAAACCAACACCGCGCGGCACGACGATCTCGAGGCTCGTGCCACTGTCGCGACGTTTGCTGCTGTCATAGACCACCTCGATCTTGATGCGATCACCGCGCTCTTTGATATCCAGCCGCTGCACCCGGTTGCCGATGCGTGCATCGATTTCACACGTGTCGGTGCTGGCACCCGTAATGTCGATATCACCCGCGGCATTGATCACGTGTATCAGCGGAGTTCCGCCGCAGTCGATGCTGCGCTCGATGCGCTCGCCCGCGCCAACATTGGCGGCCAGTACGAGCACTGCGCCCGTCAGGAGTATCTTGTTCATATCGTCGTCCTTATCTGTTCTGCACCCACAACGCTGTCACGCACCATCGAGATGATCGCCATCTCCTGTCGATACGCGAGTTGCAGCAATTGCCGAAGTTGCACGTTGTTGGGGTCGCGGTCGATCGCGGCGTTAATCTCCTCGATCGACTCGCGTACGATTTCGAGGTTGCCCGCGATAACTTCGCGTGTGCCCGGCGGCAGTGCGTCGAGCTGCTCATCGAGCTCAGCGATCGCTTCGCGATAGTTGAGCAGGAAATTGTCATCGAATGGCATGTGGCGCACGAGCTGAGCATTGAGCGACGGCAATGTTGCCGCAGCTTTGCCCGTGTCTTTGCCCTCTTCGGGCGAGCCGAGCATCAGACCGATCAAGACGGTCGCGGCGAATACGCTCGCGGCCAATCGCAGCTGCCAGAAACCTGAGCGCTCCGGCGTTTCGATTTCAGCAGCAATAGCTGGCCACAAATCTCGCTCTGGCGCGATCTCGCGTGGCAGCGCGCTGGCTTGTTGCTCAATGTCGTCCATCTTATCCATGGTCTTAATCCAGTTGTGTCGCGAGCATCTGTCTCGCGCGATGCAGATGGGCTTTGCACGTGCCCACCGCGATATCCATTGTCTCTGCCGCCTGCTCGTGCGTGTAGCCGTATACACCTACCAGCACAAACACGTGCCTCGCCCGTGCAGGCAGCCCGGCGATCGCCTGCTCAATGTCCGGCAGGTGCTCCTGCTGGTGCGTCACGGCCGCGTCTTCAGCGGGCAGCTCTTTTAAGCCCTCGAGCTCGCGCTTATTCTTGCGGATCGCCGTCAGCACCACGTTGACCGCGATGCGATGCAACCAGCTCGAAAACGCCGCGTCTCCTCGAAACGAGCTTAGCTTGCGCCAGGCCTGTATGAATGCGTCCTGGGTCGCATCTTCCGCGGCCTGCTGATTGGCGGTCATACGCAGGCACAACGCATAAATCTGCCCGTTGTAGCGTCGATACAGCCGCTCGTAAGCCTGCGTGTTGCCCGCGGTGGCCAACGCGATATCGTCGTCTGACGACATCGAAGCATGGTCCTCATTGGCAGCGGTATGGCTCATGCTGAGCAGCATATCTGATCCTGTTGCGACATTTGTGGATTAGACGTAGGCGGCACGCAATGGGTTTAGTTTCCCGCGAAGATTTTCTCGCTTTAGTTCTGCTATGATTCGTCAAACCCATTGGAACAATAACAATATGCCGCGCCCAAGCGACCTCATGACCCAATGATTTATCCGGAAGAGCAGCCGGGTATGCGCGTCATCTTCCTCGGCGAAATGTCGGTTTCCGCTCGTTCACTGCTACGTGGTCTGGCAGGCTTGCCAGACGTCCAGCAAGTGGTGGAGCTCACCGACCCCGAAACACTCCCACACCATCTGGCCGCTCACCGGCCCGACGTCCTGTTACTCGACGTAGGTATCACCGAAGACGGCACAGAGCGATACGATCCGGACCATATACTGCCGATGATCCCGACCTGCCCGGTCATTGCGCTGACCTCGGCCGAACGAGAGCAACGCGGCATCCGTGCCGTTTTGCAGGGCGCACAGCGTTATTTGTGTGTCGATCGTTGCAATCCAGAGCGACTGCAACAGACGCTGTTGCATACCCGAGACGAACACGCATTTATCGACACGCTGAGTGGCCCAAATGAGGCCTTCAATGCGGTCGTTGAGGGGCTGCACGATGGTGTGATTGTGGTCAATCGTGAGGGCCGCGTGGTCACGACCAACGCGTCGGCGCGCCGGTTGTTGGGAATCGACCGCGAGCAACTCGAGCGCAGCGCCTGGATCGGCGATTTCTGTTCGATCGATGCTGAGACCGGCACGCCACTCCAGGAATTCGAATTACCGTTGCAACGCGTACGTCGCGGCGAGCGGTTCAACGAGCTGCCGCTACTGCATCATGTCGACCACGTCGGCGACATGGTGTTCGCCGTCAGCGGCCACGGTCTGCGCAACCAGCACAGAGAGCTGATCGGCGGTATTGTCAGCTTCCGCGACATCACCACCAGCTTCCAGCGCTCTGCCCAACATACGCAGCAATTCGACCGCATGACGCAGCTCGCGAATCGCGGGCTGTTCGCCGAACAACTTGGTCAAGCGGTGGCACGTGCGGAACGCTCGCAGCGCACGCTTGGCGTGATGCTGGTCGATCTGGATCGCTTCCGTGTCGTTAACGATTCACTGGGCCACGATGTCGGCGATTTGTTGCTACAAGAGACGGCACAGCGACTACAAGGCTTGTTGCGCAATGGTGACTTATTAGCCCGCGCTGGTGACGATGCCTTTTTCATCGCCATCGAGAATCTGACCAGCCCGCGTGACGCCGCGGCCGCAGCCCAAAAAATCATCCGCGGATTGTCGGAGACCTTCGTCTGCGCTGGCAATGAGATTTACATTTCGCCGAGTGTCGGTATCGCGCTCTACCCAGAGGCTGGTGATACGGCTGACAGCCTGATGGCTGCGGCCGAACGCGCGACACGCCAGGCGAAGGACGCTGGCGGCGCGCGGCTGCAATTTTATTCGGCAGCGCAAGCACCCTACGACGAACATGCGGCCGAGCTTGAGGTCGGTATTCGACACGCACTGTTGCGGCGCGAGCTAACACTACGGTTTCAGCCACGCGTCAACTTGAACAACGGTCGCCTGTTAGGACTCGAGGCCTTGTTGCGCTGGCAACATCCGCGTTTCGGGCTGTTGCCACCCGCGCGTTTTCTGTCGTTACTGGAATCGACCGGTTTGATTCATTCTGTGGGCGAGTGGGTTATCAAGAGCGTTTGCGCGCAGCTCCATGCCTGGCAACAACGGTATGGTGTTCCGGATCTGACGATTTCCATCAATCTCTCACCGTTGCAACTGACGGGCGGGCGCCTGGTCGAATTTGTCACGCAGACGATTGACGACTACCAGCTCGATCCGGGCTGCATTGAGTTCGAACTCGGCGATGGCGCCGGCTCGCTGCAACGTCCCCGCGAGCTAGAGACGCTACAGGCGTTACGCAAGCTCGGCGTCGGCATTACGCTGGACCATTTCGGCACCCATGACATCTCGTTCGCCGCGCTCGACAGCACGGTTATCAGCTCATTCGTCCTGCATCAATCATTGATCCAGGATGTCACTGAAAACGAAAAGCATCAGCGTATCGTACGCGCCGCTATTGCGATGGCCGACGGTCTCGATATCACCATCTCAGCGGAAGGCGTCGAAACCTCCGATCAACTCGAGTTTTTGCGCAGTTCAAACTGTATCGCAGCACAAGGCTTCTATATCAGCCATCCGATGGAGAGCCACAAGATCAACGCATTGCTGCACACCGAGTCGTTAGGCGGCAAGATCGTCGAGCCGCAGATCGCCTGAGACGATGAACGACAAGCAGCGAGAGATTCGCAGCTTTGTGCGCCGACCGGGCCGCATGACGTCGGCGCAGCGCCAGGCGCTGGAGCGACTCAGTGACACCTACCTGCTCAACTACACCGACCAGCCCGTCACACCCGATGACCTGTTCGGTCGTGCGGCGCCGTTGCTACTTGAGATCGGCTTCGGCAATGGTGACAGCCTGGTCGAACTGGCAGCGGCGCAACGCGACTGGAATGTGCTGGGTATCGAGGTGCACGAGCCTGGCGTGGGACACTGCCTGCTGGTGGCTGAGAAGGCTGAGCTCGCGCACTTCCGCGTGATCATGCATGACGCCATCGACGTCTTGCGTGAGCAAATCCCGGCGCACTGCGTCGATCGCATCAACGTCTACTTCCCCGATCCGTGGCCCAAGAAGCGACACCACAAACGTCGACTACTCGCGCCCAAGTTCCTGGACCTCGCTGTCCGGGTTTTGAAGCCGAATGGACACCTGCACATCGCGACCGACTGGGCCAACTACGCTGAGCACATCGATGAGCTCATGGCATCAGACGCGCGTTTCATATTGGGGACTCGTGTGCAGCACGACGGCAGCGAGCCGCTCATGCGACCGCAAACGAAATTTGAACGCCGCGGCATGCGGCTCGGACATGAGATCGTCGACTGGCGGTTTCGAATTGGCGATTAACTGCCCGGCTGGAAGAACAGCGAAATCACCCCGTCCACAACGTATTGCACAGCAAGCGCCACCAGCACCACACCAAACAAACGACTGATCACGTTCGCGCCCGTCTCTCCCAGCACGCGCATAACGGGTGTCGTCAACAGCATCAGGATCAGCGCGATCGCCAGCACCAGCATGGCCATCGCCATCAGCCCGAAGAACTCAGGCCAGCTATCGCCCATCTCTACGAGCAACAGCATGAGCGTGGCAAGCGCGCCCGGCCCTGCGATCAATGGAAACGCCAGTGGGAATACCGAAATATCTTCGCGATAACGCGCTTCGTCTTGCTCACGCACCGTCGTAGAGCGCAAACCCGACTGACGAGCGAAGACCATGTCGACTGCCATCAGGAACAGCAGAATGCCGCCAGCAATTTTGAAGGCTTCGACAGAGATGCCAAGGGTCTCGAGTAGTTTCTGACCCGCGAGCGCGAACACCCAGAAAATCGCAGCCGATAAACCAATCGACTTCAGTGCCATCTTGCGCCGGAACGCGTTGTCCGCGCCACGCGTCAAAGCGCCAAAAATAGGCACCAGCGTGATCGGCTCGATCACGACAAACAACACGACGAAATGTCTCAGCAACTGATCCAAGGTTTTCTCCACGAAAAACCGCATTGGCTGCGGATTTGGTGCGCAGTATATTGCCGGAACGGCGTGAATCCAACACAAAATCAGCAACTTTCGTGTGCGGTTGGCAGGCGCCCGCGGAGAGGCGTATAACAAGGTAAGGCAGACAGAGAACAGGAGCAGGACATGGCTGTATTGTTTCCGACTGTCGGACGCTGGTACCAACGCCCGGGCAGGGATTCCTTCGAAGTAGTGGCTGTAGATGAAGCACAGGGCCTGATCGAGATTCAATATTTCGATGGCTCTGTCGCCGAAATCGACTGGGAGCATTGGCCACGGCTGTTAATTCAACGCGTTGCCGCACCGGAAGACTGGAGCGGCGCGCTCGACGTGGCACCGGAAGACACGGTGCGTGATCACGATGGGCAACTACCCCACGATTGGTCCGACCCGCTCGAAGTGCTCGAGCGTGAACGCGATAACGATGTCGATTTGATTCCGAACTGACATTCTCCTACCGGAGAGCTACTGAAGCGCAGTCAGGGAGCCGTTTTTCGAGCGAATCTCATTGAGCGAGAAAAGTAGATCGCTGACTGCGTAACCTTGACGTGAATATCCGAGGCTGTTCCGGACTCATCCGTGAGCTGTCTTGCTCGCTCGAAATCACTCGCTCTCAAGCCACTCCCGGATGTCGGCTAGCTCAACGCGAGCTGAAACCACCCAAGCAGTCTTGGAGCTGTTTTTCGAGCGAATCTCATTCAGCGAGAAAAGTAGATCGCTGACTGCGTAACCTTGACGTGAATATCCGAGGCTGTTCCGGACACATCCGTGAGCTGATACTGCGGCAGCAGTCAGGGAACTGCTTTTCGAGCGATTCTCATTGAGCGAGAATGAGATCGCTGACTGCAAGTTTGTGAGGCCTCGGTTCAGCTTCCTGACGGTTCGCCGTTCCAGGGCGCGACTTTGAACAGCAACAACATCCCCGGTACGGCCATCGCGGTACAGAGGATAAAAAAGCCAACCCAACCCATTTGTTCGACAAGAAAACCGGTAACCGCGCTGGCCAGTGTTCGCGGAACCGCAGCCAGCGCCGAAAACAATGCAAACTGCGTGGCGGCGAATGCCGGACTGGTTTCGCGAGCCATGAACGCCACCATCGCGGCGGAGCCCAACCCAACGCCCAAGTATTCGAATGCCGTTGCGGCACCGAGCACCCACAGATTCTGACCGACGATCGCAAGCAATGCGAAACCCAGAATGCTGATGATCTGTACGAAACCGAACAACCATAGAGCGCGGTTGATCGACAGCTTAACCATGACCAATCCACCTAACAGGCCACCGGTGATCGCGGCAATCAACGAAGCGAATTTCGCGACCGTGCCGATTTCGGTCGCTGAGAATCCGACGTCGACAAAAAACGGCGTCTGCAACGCAGTCGCCATGCTGTCGCCGAGCTTGTAGAGAAACAAAAACGCCAGCACGAGCACCGCGTGGTTGAGTCCGGCGCGGTTAACGAACTCCCGAAATGGCTCCACGACCGCCGCACTAAATGTCTTTGGTGCGTTGGGGTGACGCGGCGGCTCATCAACGAGCAGCGTCATGACGATACCGACTAACATGAACGCCGCGACAACGGTGAACACGGAACTCCAGGGCAAGTGATCCGATAAGATCAGCCCAAGCGACCCGGGCACCAGCCCGGCAAGTCGATACGCTTGCACATGCACTGCATTGCCAAGACCCAATTCCGTGTCAGGCAAGATCTCGCGTCGGTAAGCATCCAGCACGATGTCCTGGCTGGCACTGAAAAAGGCGATTGTCGCGGCGAGAAACGCAATGAGGCGCAAGGACAGCTCCGGCTGCACATAGCCGATCGCAATCATGCTGGCGGCGAGCGAAAGCTGCGTGATCAGCATCCAACCGCGACGACGCCCGAGAAACGGCGGCGTGAACCGATCGAGCACGGGCGACCACAGGAACTTCCATGTGTAGGGAAAACCGATCAGGGCGAACAGCCCAATTTCCTTTAGCCCGACCCCTTCGAATCGTAACCACGCAGGGACTAGCTGGATCAGCAAGTACAGCGGCAAACCCGAGGCGAAACCTGTCGCCACACAG
Source organism: Pseudomonadota bacterium (assembly GCA_038533315.1). Taxonomy (GTDB): domain Bacteria; phylum Pseudomonadota; class Gammaproteobacteria; order Steroidobacterales; family Woeseiaceae; genus CALBPI01. The sequence goes on from JBCAZB010000009.1 coordinate 16,204, forward strand.
ATCAGCATCCGCTTGTTGAGCAGAGCCTCGCTGATCGACGGTTTGCTGGTCACCGGATTGCCTTCGATGGCGCGCTAAGAAGGGAAGTCGTAGTCGACCGTGACAGGAGCGTGGTCCGAAAAGCGTTCGTCCCGATAGATATCGGTCGCCAACACCTTGCCGCGCAGGCCCGGAGTCGTCATGTGGTAGTCGATGCGCCAGCCGGTGTTGTTCGCCCATGCCTGTCCGCGGTTCGACCACCAGCTGTATTCGTGCTCTTCCTGCGGCAGCTCGCGAAACGCATCGACGTAGCCTGCGTCGTCGATCAGCGTATCCATCCACGCGCGCTCTTCCGGCAGGAAGCCTGAGTTTTTCTGGTTGCTGCGCCAGTTTTTGATGTCGGCCTTGGTGTGCGCGATGTTGTAGTCGCCGCAGATCACGTACTCGCGGCGGCGGCGCTTCAGTTTTTTAACATGGGTTAAGAAGTGGTCCAGGCTCTCCATCTTGAACGCCTGGCGCTCATCGCCGGAGGTGCCGGACGGCAGGTACAAGCTAACGACTGCGAGACCGTCAAGCTGCACTTCGAGGTAGCGCCCCTCGCTGTCGAACGACTCAACACCCATGCCGCGCACCACCTTAGTCGGCTTCTCGCGGGTGTAAATCGCCACACCACTGTAGCCCTTTTTCTCGGCATCTTCGTAATAGCAATGATAGCCATCTGGCCGGAAAACCGGGTCGCTCAGTTGTGATTCTTGAGCTTTGGTTTCCTGGATACAGACGACATCGGCCTTCTGCGCCGGCATCCATTCGAAAAAACCCTTGCGGGCGGCGGCACGAATGCCAT
>JBCAZB010000010.1:0-16924 GCA_038533315.1 Pseudomonadota bacterium
TTGCCAAAGGACGCGCGATGAATAAAAGCGCCGCGATCAATGCTGCACCACGCCACCCAATCGAGTTGAGCGATGCGATATCGAGATCCGCAGTCAACAACACGAACACGATCGAGACCAGCATGATCGTGATGTATTCCTTGAAGCGCCGCATATCGCCAAAGCCCGGCAAGTTCATATTGGCAATGACGATCCCCATGATGGTCACCGCCAGTAGTCCGGCTTCGTGCTGGATATAGTTGGACGCCACGAATACGACCAGTACAAGGCCCAGCATGACGGGGCTCTTCAAATATTCCGGTACTAACCCTGCACGAAAGGCACTGCCGGTGAGCCAGCCACCGACCGCACCAAATAGCAGGCCTGACATGATCGCGAGGCCCAGCGATTCTGCGACCTGCGCGAAACCAGAGCCCTGCCCCGAAAAGACGAAAAACTGGAAGACAATAACCGCCAGCAAAGCGCCGATCGGGTCGTTGACGATGCCCTCCCATTTCAAGAACGACGCGGTGCGGCGATTGAGTGCAGCTTGGCGCAGCAGCGGCATGATCACCGTTGGGCCTGTGACCACCATGATCGCGCCGAACACCATCGACGTCGCCAGATCCAGACCGCCAATGAAGTAGGCGCAAGCGCCGGAGAACAACCAAGCCAATGGTGCGCCCAGATACACGAGCCGGCGTACACCACTGGCTGCATGCTTCAGTTCTGCCAGATTCAGACTCAGACCACCTTCAAAAAGAATGATCGCTACGCACAGGCCGATTAGTGGGCGCAACAGCTCACCGAGTTGCTCGCTCGGCTCAACCCAACCTAATGCTGGCCCTGCGATCAGCCCCGCCGCAGATAACAGCACAATAGCCGGTAGCCGCAATTTCCAAGCTAGCCATTGTGCGCTGATACCCAGCGCAACCACCAGGACGATGCCGATGCTTATATGGTCTTCATGCATACCATGGTTCCAGTTAGAGCCCGCATTCTACCCTGATAAGGGAATGAATCGCGGTTATCGCAGAAATTCGCTGCAGATTCGTCAAATTGTCGACTGCGTACTGGTTTTTCAGCGGACCGTAAGACTACTATCGGCTTACACCATTTAATAATTAGGTAAACATGTCTCTTTGGTCGCCATTGTTTTTCCTGTTTGTCGGCGTTGCGTTTGCCATCGGCATACTCGCTGGATGGCATATTCGCGGTGAACGCCGCGAACGGCGTGACGCAGTACGCTTGTATCGTCAGACAGAACAGCTCGAGGCGTTGGAACTCGAAAACAATCAACTAGGCAGGCGTCTTGTCGAACTGCAACGGCGCAACAAGGACGCGATCGACCTGACGCACCGACAGAAGAAACAACTCGAGACAATGCGTGCGGCCATGGACGAACAGATCCACCGCAATCGTAAGGCGCAACGCAAAATTGAGCAGGCCAACGCGATGCTGTCCGATGCGCGCCACGAACGACGCACACTACAACGGCAACTGAAGCTGCTCATTCAGAGAACGCAGCAGGCGCGCCAACACCAACCGGTCGCGCAACCTTCGACCCATAAAGGCCCATTGACTGTCCGCAGCATTCGAGGCATTGGTGCTCGCCTGGCTGAACAATTGCGCGCACAGGGTATCGTCGAGCTCGAGCAGATTGCTGCGCTGGATGAAGATGCGATCGACGCGCTGGATGCACAACTCAAATTCCCCGGACGCATCAGGCGCGATCGCTGGGTCGAACAGGCTCAGGCGTTGCTCGGCGAGACAACCCCCACAAGCAAGTGCGCTTGATTGTCGGATGCTTGGCTCTGACCGTGGCCTTGCTGGCGACGGATGTTGGCGCTGACACCGAAGAACTCGAACACTGCGCGCGCAGCGCGGCGCAACTTCAAGCGCAGCAGCCAATCGCATTTGCCGCCTCTAGCGCCGTTATGCTCGCCGCATCGACATCCTCTGTCGATTCACTCGCGTTGATCGCTGTCGATTGCCCCAGGGCACGCATTCTGGTCGAGGGGCACACAGACGACCGCGGCTCGGACGCACTTAACCTACAGTTGAGTCAGGCGCGGGCACAGGCAGTCGTCGATGCGCTGTCAGCGCGTGGGCTCAACGCCGCACGAATGACTGCACGCGGTCTCGGTAGCCGCAAGCCTATCGCCAGCAATGATACGCGTGCAGGACGTGCGAAAAATCGACGCATCGTTGTCAGCTTTGTCGCTCGCTGATTACGGCTCGACAGCACCTTCTGCAGCGTCGACAGAAAAACGAATGACAGTATCGCGCGTACCGGGCGAACCACTCGGGTAAGAACCCGCCAACGCCTCTCGCAAAGCCTGCTGCTCGTACCAGCCCGCGGGCTCCGCTTCAGCGATGGTCGCGTTAATCGCACGACCCTCTGCGTTGACGGTGACCTCGACGATGACAAATCCGGAAATCTTGCGGGCCGCCAATGGTGGTGGTGGCAGTGGCGTCGGCGCGCTCGGTAGTTGGTAGCGCGGTTCGCCAAGTAACTCGGCGAGGTCCAGACTACTGTAACCGCTGAGCAAGGAGACAGGTTGTGCCCGTTGCACCGGGTCGTCGCTGCGCTCCCGATCGTCCCACCATTGAATCAACGACGCTGAGATCGCAGTCAGCACAAAAACGACACCACAAGCGCCGATGAACGCGGGAATCAGACGCTTGAACACACGAACCCCGCGAACCGATGCTATTTGTATTCGGTGCAGCGCTTGAAGCTGACGAGTTCCACCTCGAACAACAACGTCGCATTCGGCGGAATGACATTGCCCGCGCCACGCTCGCCGTAACCCAGTTCCGGCGAAATTTTCAGACTTCGCTTCTCACCGATCTGCATGCCAGCAACACCAATGTCCCAGCCTCGAATGACGCGACCGCCACCGAGCGGAAACTCAAACTCCTGGCCACGATCGAGGGAACTGTCGAATTTCTGGCCTTTGCCATCTTCCGCATTCTCATCAAACAGCCAGCCGGTGTAGTGCATGGCCGCAATGTCGCCTGCCATGACAGCATGATCTCTGCCCTCGCTGATCACCGTCGCCTCAAGGCCTGGTACGTTTTCCGGTACGCTCGCGCTCACTTTGTTCATCTCCTCATTCACGGTCTCGCACTCTTTGGCGGAATCGCTCTTCGTATTGCATCCCACGAGAACGGCGCCGGCACTGATAGCGAGCAACCATGTCATTAGTAATCTGGTCATGTGTTATTCCTCTTCTGCGTCGCTGAACTCAAGCGACGCCGAATTAATACAGTAGCGCATCCCGGTTGGCGCGGGGCCATCCGGAAATACGTGCCCAAGATGCGCACCGCAATTGGCACACAGCACTTCCTCGCGAATCATGCCGTGGCTTAAGTCGCGCTGGACGCGAATGTTATCGCCAGCAAGCGGCAGAAAAAAACTCGGCCAACCCGAGCCAGAGTCATATTTGTGTTCCGAGCTGAACAATGCTGTATTGCAGACGACACAGTGATAGCTGCCATCTGCCTTGTGATCGACGTATTTGCCAGTAAACGCACGCTCTGTGCCGCCTTCTTGAGTCACATGTTTGACGTGCTCAGGCAAAGCATCGATGCGCGCCTTCAAATCTGCTGTATTGCTTTTCGGATCGGTCATGATTCTCTCCCGGCCGCGTATTGTACGCGAATGCGAGACTTGCAGTTGTGAAAGCCGTTGGCGACACTCCGAGAATGCGAACCAAGCAGTCTCCGTTTTGACAGCCCCGGCGTCCGGGACCGCCGTCCATCTCGACGAGGTGGGCGTTAGTATACAAGACGAGACGATACTCTCGGACCTGAGCCTTGAGGTCGCGGATGGCGCCTGCGTGGCGGTTATCGGTGCCAGTGGCAGCGGCAAAAGCACCCTGTTGCGATTGATCAATGGCATGCAGCGCCCTACTCGCGGTCGTGTCTTGCGCGCCGGGCGCGATGTCGCTGACTTATCCACCCAGACACTGTGCCAGCAAACCGGTTACGCACTTCAGCAAATCGGACTCTTTCCGCATCTGACGGTCGCCGACAACATCGGTTTGCCGTTAAAGCTTGCCGGGGTGAACCCCACGGAACGAGAGCACCGTGTCACCGATCTCGCCGAACGACTGGGGCTGACCGCAGCACAGCTTGCGCGCTATCCGCACGGCTTATCCGGAGGACAACAGCAGCGGGCGGGTCTTTGCCGCGCTGTCATATTGGAGCCGGCGGTGCTACTGCTCGACGAAGCGTTCTCGGGTCTTGATGCCATTACCCGCAACGAAGCACTCGCCGTATTTGCCGATTTCCAAAGTTCGCGGCGCTTCGCGACCATTATGGTGACGCATGACCTCAACGAAGCGCGCAAAATCGCCGATTGGTTGGTGGTGCTGGAGGCAGGCCGCATTGTGCGACAAGGGCCGCGGGACGACGTATTGACCGATCCACGCCACCCCTATGCCACAGCGCTGATAGAGGCTTTCCGGTGATGTGGCGGTGGCTACTGGCGCTGGCCCTTTGCCTCTCGCCGATGCTCGCGCGTTCGGCACCCGTTGTCGTCGCGAGTAAGAATTTCACCGAAAGCTATGTACTGGCGGAGATCGCAACCCAGTTGCTCAACGCGCGTGGCATTGAGGCACGCCATCAACGCGGACTCGGCGGCACCAAGATCTGTTTCGATGCGTTAACGGCAGGCGAGATCATGCTGTATCCGGAATACAGCGGCACCATCCGCACTGCGATTCTCGATCTTGCGGATAACAGCGAGCTGTCACCGGCGCTCGCGGCAATCGATCTCGAAATGCTGTCACCACTCGGATTCAACAACACCTACGTGCTGGCGATGAGAGACGACGTAGCTCGCGCGCGCGGCATTAAGGCGATATCGGACTTGAGCGAGCAGCGCGATCTGCGCATCGCACTGTCTCACGAATTTCGTGCCCGCAACGATGGCTGGCCGGCGTTAGCGGAGCACTACCGGTTATCCCTCGCAACCGTCGGTATCGAGCACGGGTTGGCCTATCAGGCGCTGGCCGCTAGCGAGATCGACATGACCGACGCCTACTCGACAGATGGCGAGCTCGCCACCGCCGATTTGGTGTTGCTGGCCGATGATCAACACTTTTTTCCGGCGTACGATGCCGTGTGGCTTGCCAGAACCGACACGCCCGCTGAGGTCAGGGCCGTATTGGCTGAGTTGGCGAACAGTATCGATGAATCGGCGATGCAACGACTAAACGCAGCGGCCTTGCAAACGAACCAGTCCATCGAGCGCGTTGCGGCAGACTTTCTGAATGCCCGAGGTTTGACGGAAAATCTTTCTGGAAGCGCGGCGCCGACACTGTGGTCAACACTGCTCGACAACACCCTAAGGCACGTCCTGCTGACCGGTGTCGCCGTTGCGCTGGCTGCGATTGTCGGGCTCGGTGCAACCGTGATTGTGCAGCCATTCCCACGCGCGGCCCGCGCGTTGTTGTCCGTATGCAGCTTGTTACAGACGATCCCATCAATCGCGCTGCTGGCGTTAATGATTCCGCTGTTCGGCATCGGCGTCGTTCCCGCCATGGTCGCATTGTTTCTATACGCACTCTTGCCGATTATTCGTGCATCGTTGACCGCTCTGGATGCCATCGAGCCCGTCCATAAGATCGTCGCCGAGTCGTTGGGCATGACCAACGCGCAGCAACGTCGCTATGTGCTGATCCCACTTGCGATGCCACATATTCTTTCCGGACTGCGCACGGCGGCGGTCATCAGCATAGGCACCGCGACCCTTGCCGCATTCGTCGGTGCTGGCGGTCTGGGACAACCGATTGTCACCGGCCTGGCACTGAATGACACTCAGCTTATTTTGCAAGGCGCGATCCCTGCCGCTGGCTTGGCCGTGCTGACAGATCTCGCCTTTGACGCGCTCGAGACCCAACTGATCCCCGCACATTTGCGGCGTTGATTCGTCGGCACGGCGCCCCAGTGGGTACGCCGCACCGCAATAGGACTACGCCGTCAAGCGGCGAGCTCTACAAGCAGACGATTAAGCCTCGCGACATAAGCACCCGGATCCTCTGGTAACCCGCCTTGTGCGATTTCGGCCTGCCCGAAAATCACCATCGCAAGATCATCGAAACGCGCGTCATCCTGTTCCGCCTCAAGGCGCGACAACAGCGGATGTTCGAGATTGACTTCGAGAACCGGCTTGGTATCCGGCACTTCCTGACCAGCCGCCTCCAGCATGCGGCGCATTTGCACGCCGATATCGTCAGCAGCGACAACCAGGCACGCGGGCGACTCGACCAATCGGTCACTGGCGCGCACCGCTGACACCTGGGCACTCAGACGTTCTTTGAGCTTTGCGACCAATGCCGGTTCGTCTTTATCCTCGGCCTGCTCGGATTCCACATCTTCATCGACGCTCTCACCCGGCAACTTCAGCCCGTCACGGCGGATGTCCTGCAACGCCTTGCCGTCGAACTCTGTCAAATGACCGATCATCCATTCGTCTAGACGATCGGTGAGCAGCACGACCTCAATACCGCGCTTGCGGAACACCTCGAGATGCGGACTGGATTTCGCGGCAGCGAGTGATTCGGCAGTCAGATAGTAGATCTGATCCTGACCATCGACCATCCGCTCACAGTAGTCAGCGAGTGATTGCGTCGGCGCGTCGCTATCGTCGTTCGTGGTTGCAACCCGCAGCAGCTCCATCAGCGTCTCGCGGTTGGCGAAGTCCTCGGCCAAGCCTTCTTTCATGACTTCACCAAACTCTTTCCAAAAGCGCTGATACTGCTCCGGCTCGTCATTCGCCATTTTCTTCAGCATCGTCAAAACACGCTTGGTCAGCGCACTGCGCATGGCATCGAGCGTCGGATGTGATTGCAGCAATTCGCGTGACACATTCAGCGGCAGATCACTCGAATCGACCACACCACGCACGAAGCGCAGATACAGCGGCAGAAACTGCTCTGCATCGTCCATAATGAACACACGCTGCACATACAATTTGAGCCCGCGCGGTGCCTCACGGTTCCAGAGATCAAACGGTGCACGCGCCGGCAGATAGATCAGGCTCGTATACTCGCGTTTGCCCTCAACGCGATTGTGGCTCCAGTCGAGCGGCTCCTCGAAGTCGTGGGTCAGGTGCTTGTAGAAAGCCTTGTACTCATCGTCGCTGACCTCGGAACGGGAGCGGGTCCACAGCGCGGTCGCGCTGTTAATCGTTTCGATTTCCTGCTCGTCTTCGCCGTCCTTGATCAGCTTTACCGGAAACGCAATGTGATCTGAGTACTTCTTGATCAGCGATGTGAGCCGATATGGCTCGGCGAATTCCGTTTCGTCCGCTTTCAGTTTCAGCGTAATCGCGGTGCCACGTGCATCGCGGGTGATCGGTTCGAGCGTGTATTCACCCTCGCCTCTTGAGACCCAGCGTACAGCTTCATCGGCGGAATGGCCGGCGCGACGTGTTTCTACCGTCACTTCCTCAGCAACAATAAAGGAGGCATAGAAGCCGACGCCGAATTGCCCGATTAGCTGCGCGTCAGATTTGGCGTCTCCGCTCAGCTTGGAAACAAACTCGGCAGTACCAGAGCGTGCGATCGTACCAAGATTCTCTGCGACCTCATCCCGACTCATGCCGATGCCGTTATCGGTAATGGTCACCGTGCCAGCATCCTTGTCGGCCTCAATCGAAATGGAGAGCTCCGGGTCGTCACCCAGTAAATCAGGCTGTGCAATCGCTTCAAAGCGCAGTTTATCCAGTGCATCAGACGCATTGGATGTCAGCTCTCGCAGGAAGATCTCCTTGTTGCTGTACAAGGAGTGGATCATCAGCTGCAGTAGCTGCTTGACCTCCGCCTGAAACCCGAACGTTTGCTTCTGATTGTCTGAACTCATGCCAGCCTCCTGATTACGCTTGGGGCGTAATTGGGGGCGGCACCGGCGAATTCAAGTCAATTTTGCTCGCGTTAAGCCGATCGGCGGTCAGATCAAGCAAATGACCGCTGCGAGCAGCGCGAGAATGCGCGCCTCGTGCATACTGACCCAGATCGTGTCCATCAATCGATGGCGCAACGCGTGCCAGTAATCATCAACGTTATCCCACCAAAGCATTGTGACTTCCATATCATTGTTCTCCGTCATTCGAAGGGCGAGGGTGCAGTCGCCACCTCATTCTCAGCGCGCTCCTGCAGCGCCAGTATTGAGCTCATCTCAGCGACATCGATCGCATGTCTGACCCATTGCCAGCGTTCACGCGTTTCCGGGTTGCGAAAAGTATCCGCGCCGTCGTCGCGGCGATTATGATTTTGCATAGTCATTCGTCTTGTTCGGTTGGCAGCTACGCTGCGTACGGTGATGCTGGCTAATCCTGACCATCATTGTTTTGGTTGGCGACGCCGTCTTTCCATTGCCGATACCCTTTCCAGGTGTATAGCGATGGATCGAAAGAGGCGCGGCGACGTGGCTGTGGGCCACGCGATAACCAGTTTCGGAATACGTCTGTATTACTCGGGGAGGATGGCGTTTCCTGAGTATCGTCAAGCGAGCTGTTCTCGCCTGGCCATCCGAAGCCTTTGTCGTCCTGCATGTGAATGCCCTCGGCAAATTTTATTGCTGATAGGCTACGATCAAAACGGCCATCTGACGAGGAACTGTTTCACAGGCTAAACCCGGTATTTCACGGGAAATTGTGCGTTTTGCGACAGTTGTTTTACGTAATCAAATATTACGGAAAATCGGTATGAATCTTGTCTGTGTAAGAGCGCAACCTCATGGTGTCAAAACGCGAAAACAGGGCTTGTACTCGCCGCTGATCTTCATGCGTTTCTGAGCGACGAACGAGCGCAACAACCGATCCAACAGAGAGGCGATGCGCGCCGAACCACTCAATTCGAATGGCCCATGCTCTGCAACAAGCTGAGCCGTCTCTTCGCGAATGTTGCCAGCGACAATACCGGAAAAAGCGCGTCGAAGATTCGCCGCGAGTTCGTGACTCGGCAACGACTCCGATAAATCGAGTGCAGCCATGTTTTCGTGATTGGTGTCGAACGGACGCTGAAACTCCTGCGGTATATGCAGACGCCAGTTGAAGTAATAGGCATCACCGTCCCTGCGACGACGCATTTCGACACGATCCAGGCCGTCCTGCATCACCCGCGCGACCTGCACCGGGTCATCAATGATGATTTTGTAGCGCTGAGTGGCGACGTCGCCAAGCGTTGCACGCAGAAACTCGTCAATGCGCTCGAAATACTCCGCCGCGCTTGCTGGACCCGTGAAAACCAGCGGAAACTCGATATCCCGATTGTCCGGGTGCAACAGGATACCGAGCAAATAGAAGATCTCCTCCGCGGTACCAACGCCACCAGGGAACACAACGATACCGTGACCGGTGCGAACGAACGCCTCAAGCCGTTTTTCCATATCGGGCATGATGACAAGCTCGTTAACGATCGGATTCGGCGACTCCGCCGCGATGATACCGGGCTCGGAAATACCGATGTAACGACCATTGCGAATGCGCTGTTTCGCATGTCCGATCGTCGCGCCTTTCATCGGCCCCTTCATCGCACCAGGGCCACAACCCGTGCAGATTTGCAGCCCTCGCAGGCCGAGAGCGTAGCCTACGAGCTTGGTGTAATCGTACTCGTGCCGACTGATTGCGTGACCACCCCAACAGACGACAACGTTGACGTCAGGCCGTGCCGCCACGACACCGGAGTGTCGCAGCATATGAAACACAACGCTCGTCACATGATCGGAACGCGATAGGTCGAATCGACTCTGACCCGAAAACTCGGCATGAAAGAACACAATATCGCGCAGCACGGAGAACAGCAGCTCACGCGTGCCGCGGATCATCTGGCCATCAACAAATGCGAGCTCGGGGGCGTTGCGAAGCGACAATCGAACGCCACGATCCACCTGCAGGATACGAACATCAAAGTCCGCGAACCGGCGCATCAACTCGGTAGCATCATCGCTCATCGAACCGCTGGTCAGGACCGCCAGCGCACAACGCCTGAGCAGCTGGTACAAGCCACCCTGCCCTTCATTTTGTAGCGCATTGACCTCAACCTGAGACAGAACCTCAAGCGATCCTTCTGGTGATACTTCTATATCCATATTGGGTGCCCCTAGGGTCGAATCTCGATCGGCGTGTTCAAGCGCGTCATCAGCCAGATATCAATCATTGCGAGGTTCGTAACGGCAATGCATCCGTTAGTCCAATCCGTGCTGGCGTAATAGGCCTTGGAGTACTTTGGCTCGTTCGGCTGGCCGTGAATCATGATCTGCCCTCCCGGCGACACGCCTTGCCGACGCGCCTCGGCCGTATCTGTCGAGGAAGGGTATGAGATACGGATCGAAAGAAAAAACTGTGAGTTGGGGTTCCGCACATCGAGAGAATAGCGCCCCTCGGGCGTGCGGTTGTCGCCCTCGCGCTGCTTGTCGCCGAGTGGCTCAAAACCGAGTGCAATAGGAAACTCACGAATAACCGCGCCGTTTTCGTATAAGCGAAGCCAACGCTCCGACTTATCGACGACGACCAGATCAGCAACTGGCAACTCGCGCGCGCTGGCTGAGGTCAACGACCCGACAGCGACCAGCAAAACAAACAACCAGCGCATCACAAAAGGCCGGACGCACTGCGCCCGGCCTTTTGCCATCCACAATGACGGTCGTCTATCGATCAATAGTGAACCGCGCGTGGGAGTTTCTTGGCCTGCGCCACCCAGTCTTCAACCTGGCTAGCCGATGGCATCGCACGCACGAGCTTCTTCGCTTCGTTCACTTCCTGCATCTTGGTATGCAGATTCGCGGCGTTGCGATTAGCCAGTTCCGGCACCGTATCGACGCCAGAACACTCCAACAGATCCGAGTATTCGCTACCGACGCCCTTAATCCGGCACAAATCTGCGCGGTTGACCCACTCGAGAATTTGCTTCTCGGTGCAACCGGAATCCTGTGCAATCTTCTTGCGACCCGCTTTGGTACCCCCAATCTCCAACAAGTGTTCCTGACTCCGACAACCCGCTGCTGTCAATTTTGCAGCATAGGTTGGTCCGATCCCCTCTACGTCGGTCAACTTTGTCATTCTTTCTCTCCTGAATTCTCCAATAGCAGCGTTGGACGTGACCACCCAAAGCCTGGGGCTAGTCTAATTGATGCGGCCGATACGGGCAAAAAGGCTTAACCATTTGTTACAAAGCGACCGACGATCCACCCGATCGCACTGCCCGTTGCGCCGGCGACCATGACGTAAATCGGCAAGTAAGTGAACAGCAACTCCGGTGTGATCGCATTCGACGCGATACCCTGCCAGTCGAACAAGAAGCTTAGATGCAGATACGCCGACAGCCCGATGGCCGGCAAGCAGAAGCCAATCAAAGCAAACCAGAAACGTGTGTCGAGACCTCGCCTCGAGATGAATACATAGGCGACCAGTGCGACGACCATCGGTGTCGCATTCGTCGCGCGACAACAGGTGGTGGGATTGCCGGCCGTCAGCAGCCAGAAAAAAGCGACGACAGCGGCGACACAAAACAGGTCGACCAAAAGAATGAAACGCGCTGTGGATCTGGTGGTCATAAGAGATCAGGTTACCGGTAACTTGAATTCGCTCACAGAAAAAACAGTAGCTTGCACGTACCCTAGACTATGTTAACTTGATCGAATGCTGCAGTGCAGCGTCCGTTTGGATACTTCTTCACGTCACAGCCCATGCTAAATATCAGAGCCACAATTTTCGCGTTGCTGTCGATCTCGATGGCTGGCGCCAGCATGGCACAAACCGATGGCGCTGAGGAAACGCTGGACACCGATTCGCTGCCAGCCTTCATGCAGGATTCCGACAATCCGGCAGAGCCCCTGTCTTTCCTTGGCGAGGAGATACCGCCGGGGAGTTACCGGCAACTGAGCTGGGCCGGTACAGAATTGTTCCAGGGTTTACCGGTGGACACGCCGGTGCTGGTGGTGCACGGCGCGAATCCCGGTCCGCGCCTGTGCCTCGTCGCCGCCGTCCATGGTGACGAACTGAACGGCATCGAAATCGTGCGGCGTGTGCTGCATGGGCTGCAACCGAGTCGGCTCAGCGGCACTGTCATTGGCGTCCCAATCGTCAATATTCAGGGATTTCGTCGCGGCTCGCGCTACTTGCCCGATCGCCGGGATCTCAATCGCTACTTCCCTGGGACCGAGACCGGTTCGGCAGCCTCTCGAATCGCCAGTTCATTTTTTAACAACATCGTCATGAGTTGTGATGCGCTCGTCGACCTGCACACGGGCTCATTCGAGCGCAGCAACCTGCCTCAGCTACGCGCCGATCTGAGTGATCCGAGCGTTTCAGCTCTGGCCAATGGCTTTGGTGCCACCGTCATTGTGAACAGTCAGCCACAGCCTGGCACGTTGCGTTACGCGGCGACGCTGGCTGGCGTACCCACCGTGACGCTCGAGGCCGGCGGGCCGGAACGTCTGGAACCGCAAGAGGTGACGCACGGCGTCAAAGGCGTTGAGACACTGCTGCACACACTGCGCATGGTCGTCAGCGAACGCCCGTGGACCGACAGCGAAGAGACTTACGTACGCTCGACATGGGTGCGCGCGGATAGTGGCGGCATCCTGATTACGAGCGTCGATCTGGGTAGTCGCGTGCGCAGTGGTGAGCTGCTCGGCCGTGTCACCGATCCGATCACCAATGAGACGGTCGGCATTTTCGCGCCCTATGACGGTCGCGTGATCGGCATGGCACGCAATCAGGTAGTGATGCCCGGTTTCGCCGCATTTCATATGGGCCTCGCCCAAACGACATTGGATACGAGTGCGCCGCCGCTCACGGGCGGCAATGAGGCCGACGACAAATCCGAATAGGCGCGTCTTGCGTATCAGTCCACGAGCCGTCCAGTCGGCAACAACTGTGGCCACCGCCTACGCGCTATGAAAAGGGTCGCTGCTCCAACGCGTTGATGCGTTCTTCCAACGGTGGGTGTGTCATGAACAAGCGTTGCAAACCCGCGGCGCTGAACCCGGAAATACCCATTGCTGCCATTTCCTTCGGTAAGGCTGCCTGACCCGTTTGCTGCGCCTGTAGTCGTCGCAATGCGGCCGACATCTTGGGCGCACCCGCTAACGCGGCCCCGCCGGCGTCGGCGCGAAACTCACGCTGTCTCGAAAACCAGCAGACGACGATATTCGCCAACATGCCGAAGACGACCTGCGACACCATGACGGCTGCGAAGAAACCGAGCCCTGTGCCTTGTTGGTTCCGCAACAGCACCCGATCGACGAAATAGCCGACGAGTCGGGACAGGAAGATAACGAAGGTGTTGACGACTCCCTGAATCAGCGTCAACGTCACCATATCGCCATTGGCCACATGCGACACCTCGTGTGCAAGCACGGCCTCCGCTTCGTCTCGGGTCATGCTGCGCAACAAGCCGGTGCTGACCGCAACCAACGCGTCGTTACGCTTTGCGCCCGTGGCGAAAGCGTTAACCTCGGGCGCATCATAAATCGCAACGTCGGGTGTGCCGATGCCCGCGGCTTGCGCCTGACGCTCGACGGTGGCCACCAACCAGCGCTCGATATCACTACCGGGTGTCTCGATGACGCGTGCACGCGTGCTGCGCAGCGCCATCGTCTTCGACAACGCCAGCGAAATCAGCGACCCGGCAAAGCCGAAGATCAGTGAAAAGACCAGCAGCGCTGACACGTTGATACCTGCGCCCGCCAACTCTTGGTCGATGCCCAGCAAGCGCATGACGATGCTCGCGAGCGCGATCACCGCGATGTTGGTCATCCCAAACAAGATAATTCGTTGCATAAACTAAAGCTCGGTTCGTTGCCGTATCCCTATTGAGATAGCTATCAAATCGGAAAGTTTCAAGTAACGGCTGGCAAACCCGCGCGCTACAATGCTCCTTTTCGTAACTATGGGCTGGCTGTATTGCGACCCCGGTTTCTGCGACTTGAATACTTGAAGCCCGTGCATTGGCCGATCTGGCTGTTGATCGCCGTGCAGCGCGGTCTCGTATTCTTACCATGGGCCTTGCAACGCTATATCGGTCGATCGATTGGGCTCATTGCCTTGTTGTGCGCACGCAAGCGCCGGAGGATCGCGCTGGACAACCTGCGCATCGCTTATCCCGCACTCCCGGACCGGGACCTCTACCAGCTACGCCGACAGCACTTCCAGAACTTGGGCATTGGCATAATGGAAATTGGCATGGCCTGGTGGGCCAGCGATCGCAGGATTGCACGTTTATGCGACGTTGACGGAATGCAGCACCTGCCCGCAGCGGACAACCCACAGCCTGTGTTTTTGGCTGCCGGACACTTTACAAGTATCGATATGGTGGCCCGTGGTTTACGGCTTTATGCCGACTTCGACGTGCTGCACCGACCGCTGGGTATTCCGCTGCTCGATGCCTTTACGGAATATGGTCGACGGCGTTGCGCAACCACGCTAATCGACAAACGCTCCCCACGCGCGCTGTTGGCGAGCCTGCGTCGCAATCGGGCCGTCTGGATCGCTGTCGACCAGGCCGACACGACCAGCGCGGGCATTGAGGCGCCATTTTTCGGTCAGCCCGCAGCGACCAATACCACCGTACCGCGGTTAGCAGACAAACTGTCAGCGGCGGTCTTGCCGTTGTCATGCATCCGGACTGCAAGCGGACGTTATCAGATCAAAATTCATGCGCCACTGGAGACGTTGGGTCGCACGCTGGCGCAGGACACGAAAACGCTGAACCAAATGGTGGAGTCCCATATTGCGCTGGCACCGGCACAGTACTACTGGATTCATCGTCGCTTCAAACGTAGGCTAGCGCCGGCATGATCGATCCCATTCACCGACGCCGACTACTCTCGCCTCGTTACTGGCCTGTATGGCTTGCGTTCGGTCTACTGCGCGTGTTCAGTCTACTGCCCTATCGCTGGCAGATGAAGACCGGGCGCTGGCTTGGCCGGCTCGCTTATCGGGCCGGAGGCAGCCGCCGCTTTATCGCACTGCGTAATCTGCAACTGTGTTTCCCAGATTGGACCAGCCAGCAACGCGAACAAGTGTTGTTCGAGCATTTCGAGAACCTCGGCATGACCATCGCAGAAATGGGCATGGCCTACTATCGACCACAACGATTGGCGAACCGGTTTACCTGGCATGGCCGCGAGCACCTCGATCACGCACTGCCGGGTAGCGTGATTCTGCTGACCGCACATTTCGGGGCATTGGAAGTCGGCGGCACCGCCTTGCGTCAGGCTGGCTTCGTGTTTGACGCCGTTTATCGCGAGGACAACAATGCGCTGGTTAATCACCTCGTGCGGCAAGGCCGCGAGCAAGCGGGTCGGGCCACCATCGAAAAGGCCAACATCAAGGCGATGGTCAGAAGCCTGCGCGATGGTGTGCCGGTTTGGTATGCGCCCGACCAGTCCTACCGCCGCAAGCACAGCGCACTCATACCTTTCTTTGGCGAACCGGCCATGACCAACACGGCGACGAGCGCCCTGGCGCGACTCGGACGTGCCAGCGTGGTCGGCTTCTTCCCTCATCGTCGCGCCGATGACACGGGTTACGATCTGTATGTTCATCCGCCACTTGCCGACTTCCCGGGCGATAGTGCAGAAACAGATACTTTGGCGATCACGCAGATGTTCGAAGCGGAAATTCGCCGTTCACCGGCGCAATACTACTGGGTACACCGCAAGTTCAAAGGTCGACCAGCGCATCTGGTCGACGCTTATGCTAACCAGTCGGCGCCTTAGTTAAGGACCTGACCGTTTCAACGGTGCCCGTGATAGGCGGCCTGCAATGCCTGCCAGCCATCGTCATGCCCTGCCCACTGCTCGCCGTGCAACTGCGCGAGCTTGTTCAGCGAACGCAGCAATCGTCGCAGGTTGTCGGCGCACCAGTCACCCGGTTTTCGCAATTCCCCTCGGTCGAAGTCAATTAGGAAGAACTGTCCATCCGAGTTACGCATGATGTTGTGCGCATTGAGATCCGCATGATAGGCGCCTGCATCATGAAACCGTTTGAGCAACCAGCCAAGTGACTGCCACTGCTTCGTGTCGAGCGATTCGCGTAGCAGCATTTCAGCAAGCGTTTCACTATCCGGAATCCTGCGGGTGAGCAGATCTGCTCGGTACAATGGCCCGATGCGAACGCAGCGCGCGGCAATAGGCTCTGGCACTGGCAGGCCCAGACAATGCAGGTTGTCGAGCAGCCTGAACTCAAGAAACGGTCGACTCCGAGCGGTGCCTGTAAACCAGTAGAGGTCTCGGTTCAGGCGGCCGATAAGCCCGCCGCGGCGATAGTGGCGCAGCACGTAGTCACCGGTGTCATCACCAACAAACCACGCACTACCACGCCCGCCCTGACCGATCGCTTCGCTGCGCGGCCACGCACGCGAATCGAATAACCCAAGACGCTCTGTGTCGAACACACCCGGCGTGCACAGTATCGATTCGTTCTTCATCCCGCGTTCTTGTTATTGATCGCTGCCAAGCCCCACACCATACTGTGCAACATTGTAAATGGCGAACCGGCTACCCAGATCGTGGCGTCGCATCGCAACGCGGCACGCAACCGCAGCCGAACCAGCAAAGGGCCTGAAACGTGCCAGCCAGCGAGTCAATCTGCATCCTCAGACTATCGGCCATCGGCGATTGCTGCCATGTCCTGGCCGTTGTCAGAGCAATTCAACAGCAGAAACCTGATAGCACACTCACCTGGATTATTGGCGCGACAGAAGCGCGTCTGATGTCGGGGCTCGAGGGAGTTGAGCTGCTCGTCTATGACAAGAAAGCGGGCCGCTCCGGGCGACGTCAACTTGCTGAGACACTCTCCAATCGCGAGTTTGACGTCCTGCTGAATATGCATGCTAGCTGGCGAGCAAACCAGGTAAGTCGCGTGATTCGAGCAAAGCGCCGAATTGGCTTTGATCGTGCGCGCGCGCGCGATTTCCAGTGGCTT
>JBCAZB010000011.1:0-16376 GCA_038533315.1 Pseudomonadota bacterium
AATCAACCTTGCCGTAAAGCCCCTTTTCACGCTCTTCGCATTGGTTGTCATCATTGACAATGACCGGCATCGAACAGGCGAAGACTAGCAAGATGCCGTAGAGCGGGTAGTCCTATCGAAAATGACGTGCGCCCGACCGTTCCATGATTCATGCTCTGCTTCTCGAATAGACACTAGCCTATGATTGCCATCGGACGATCGCTACACGTAGCCTTGGCAAACGATGTGTGTCGTCGGACCGACAGACGGCTGGGTCACACAGCATTGATTAGTTTGACTGAGGGAGGGCATGAGGTGCATTGCAACAATTGCGGTTTTGAGCTGCGCTCGACCGATCACTATTGCCCCAACTGCGGGCAAGACGTTGCTGCTGGGCGTGATCGTAGTTTCGGTCATTTAATGCGAACCACAGTCTCCGAGCTGACATCGGTCGATAGCCGACTGTGGCGCTCGTTGTTTGCACTCATTGCTAAGCCGGGTTTCTTATCACGCGAATACCAACGGGGCCGGCGCCGCAGCTTTCTGTCGCCCGTCGGCCTCTTCCTGCTGGCAAACCTTGTCTATTTCCTCGCGCCGCCGATCTCTGATCTGCAGCTCTCGTTAACACAGCAATACGAACTGCAGTTCTATCGCGGCTGGATTTCAGGTTGGGTAGATGGCTACATCGCCGACTCCGGCACTACGTTCGAGGCGGTCGCCCGTCGCTATGAGCTCAAGATCGCCGAGATCGCGAAGCTGATGGTGATTTTGCATGTGCCGCTACTCGCATTGGCAACGATGCTGATGTTCGCGGACAGACGGTTATTCTACGCCGACCACGTGGTCATGGCGTTTCATTATCTTGGCTTCCTGCTGCTGTACCTGATCTCGACGAGTGTTCTTTTCGGTTTGGCTTTTCGTATCGCGCCTGACTTGATCCGATCTCTGATGCCGCATTTGGCGACGGTCATTGTGACCGCGCAGTTCTTGTATGTGCCGCCGATGCTAAAGCGTGCGATGGCGGTACCGTGGTGGCGTGCGCTGTTGATGACACCGGTGTTCATCGCAGGCTTGTTCGCCGCGCACACGATATATCGCATCATTCAATTCCTGATTGGCTTTTCGCTCGTGACGCTAAGCTAATTGCAGCCAGTATGTCTTCACCTCTCATGCGCGGCGATTGACCAGTTTCGAATGCCGCTTTTACCAGCGCCATCACTGTCGCGTTGACTGGTGCTTCGGCGCCGACGGTCTGTGCCAGTCGAACGATCTCGCCCTGGAGATAATCAATCTCTGGCGGGCGACCCGCCTCGAGGTCATCCAACATCGACGATCGAGCGCTGGCGTCGATCTTGACGATCGTGTTCATGATGATTCGGTAGAAAAAATTGGGTAGCCGCAGGATGCGAATCATTTTTTCAGGTGGCGCCCCACCAAATTTCTCGGGCGTGATGCCCGCCATCGAAACAACAGCGAGGCCTTCCTCGATCATCAATGCCAGGGCCTGTCGATAAGGGCGTTGCATCAGGCCGGCCTTCAGCGTGCCGCCAGTCAATGTGTTCATGGCATTGTTCAGATTAACAAGCAACTTGCCCCATTGCGTTGCCGCAATATCG
Organism: Pseudomonadota bacterium; assembly: GCA_038533315.1. Taxonomy (GTDB): domain Bacteria; phylum Pseudomonadota; class Gammaproteobacteria; order Steroidobacterales; family Woeseiaceae; genus CALBPI01. Next base: position 1,596 of record JBCAZB010000011.1, read on the forward strand.
TCGACCAGCTTGAGTGTTTGCCCGGCTTTTCCGAAAGCTTCCTGCAACTCGGCCAACGCAGGTGATGCATGCGCCGCGGCGATGAGGTCGCCCTCGGTACCGCAGTGAAACGTGCCCGGCGCGGTGCGGGTTACGTTGAACGGCACCATACCGCCGAGCACAGTGCTGTCCGGCAGGCAGGATTTCAGTGTATCGGGGTTTCTCACGCCATTTTGCAGGCTAATGACAATGGCGTCGCTACGCACGCTGCGCGCGAGTGTGGCGCCAGCTTCGACTGAGTCCTGCGATTTCACGGTCACCAGCACGACATCAGCATGCTGCAAATTCTCTGCGTCACAAGTGAACGAAAATGCATCGGGTGCTGCATGCACCGGCGGCCGCTCGTAGTGGGTCAGTGTCAGCCCATGCTCAGCAAGTTCCTGCTGAAAACGGGGCCGTCCGATAAACCGCACCGGCACGCCCTGACTCGCCAGTAGCCCGCCAAGATAGCAACCGATCGAGCCGGCGCCGAAGACCACGACATTGGGCTGCGTCATCAGCTATCGTGCGCTCGCTGCGGGTTTATCTGCGCCGTCCCGCAAGAATAAACGTACCGCTTCGTTGAACGCGGCTGCGTTGCAGCCTGGCTCGCCGTGACCACAATCCTTATCGAATTCGATCAGTGCTGCTTCGGTGAGTGTTGCGAACGCTTTCGCTGGCTCGGGTGTGACGACACGATCGTCAGTGCCGACGATGATCAGCAAATCACTACTGACGCGTGCGGCCGCTTTCGTCATGTCGTTGTCAAAGTCGCGCGCCACGTTATGCGTGTTCATCGCCTCGGCCTGTCGCTGGATGTCCCAACTCTCAGCGATGGTAAGCTTGTCGTCCTCAGCGCGCTTCTCAATGGTCGCCATGGTTTGTTCGCGAGCGACTTCCTCACTGAGCTTGGTTGGCACTAGCGCGGTCATCCACATCGCCTGCATAGCCAACCGAGAATCCTCACAGCGATCGCAGTCGCGGAACCACTTTAGCGTTTGGATACGTGCGGTCCAAAAGGCGATGTCGAACGTGGGCAAACGTGTGCTACCGATTACGGCGACAGCGCGATCAGCAAAGTCGGGATAGCGAACAACCCACTCAAAGGTCTGCATGCCCCCCATCGAAATACCCATCACGGCATGCAGTGAGTCAATGCCGAGGTGCTCGGTCAATAGCCGATGCTGGGTATCGACCATGTCGGCGATGGTGATGGTGGGAAAGTCGCCTGCCTGTGTCTTGCTGTGATTGGAGGGCGAGCTGGACACACCGTTCGCGAGCGCATCCACCATAATGATGAAATAGCGCTCGGGGTCGATGACGTCCGGTGATGCGAGAAATACGTGGGCGTCAGTTTTGCCGGTATGCCAGGTCGGCACCAGCACCACGTTCGATTGGTCTGCATTGAGTGTGCCGTAAGTGCGGTAACCAACGCGACAGGGCGCGAGTGTTTCGCCGCTCGTCAGTGCGCAAGCGTCGAACTCGGCAAACTGCAATGGTGCAGGTTCGTTGCCGCTGGCAGACATCGATAGAAAAGCTGCGAACAGTAGTAGAAATCTCATGATGTTCCTCTCCCCAGAAGACGCGCTGTCCGGCATTGTAGCCTGACTGGCGTGGTGATGACCCGTTCGATGATCTCCGAGGTTATTGCGGACGATACGAATGAAGTCATACTGAGTCCATGCGAACCGTTATCACTCTTATCTTTATCCTCGTGGGTGCGATTAACGCGCTACCCGTCGTTGGCGTGATCTCCGCTACCAAGCTGTCATCGTTATACGGCATCGACGTAGCGAGTCCGGATCTCGCGTTGTTGCTACAACACCGTGCCGTACTGTTTGGCTTGCTGGGCGGTCTGCTGGTCGTCGCGGCATGGACACCAGATTTCCGCACCGTGGCGGCACTAGCTGGCATCATCAGCATGCTGTCGTTCTGTGTGCTCACGGTCCTACTGGACGTGACCAATCCGGCGTTGGTCCGGATTGCCTGGATCGATGTTGCTGCCGTCGTGTTGCTTGCGATCGGATTAGCGCTAGATAGAGCTGACACCGTCACCGCTTGAGTCGCTGCTCGCTACCTCGAAGTCCTGCCCGAGTCGCTCGACGACAGCCTTGCGCTTGCGGCGGCTGATCGGTACGGACAGATCTCCGTGCATGTCGAGATGCCATTGCTTAGCAGTTTTGCGCAGCCGAACCACCTGGTCGACGGCGATCCAGTGTGAGCGGTGTACCAGCATTCCACGCTCGCCGAGCGACTCCGCGATGCTTGCCAGAGAGCCAAGCACCATCGCCTTGCCCGCCCGCGTATAGACATGCAAATAGTGCAGGTCGGCGCTGATCGCGACGAGGTCCGTACCGATAGCGGCGGGCAGCGCGAATGGCAACACCGGTTCGGCATCCGCATTGGTGTCAGTCCGTGCTTGTGTACTGGGCTGCCAAACGGCATCTAGATTAATCAACAACCAGGCGGGTATGAACGATGGCGCGGCGGACAGCGCCTCGGCCACGAGGGCTTGTATAAATCCGTCGGACGCCCACTGGTCGAGCGCATCATCGGGATGCAGCGTTTCCAGCGTTGGAAACAACCGCTCCAGTGCCAGCGCGATCGGCGCAAATGCCATCACACCGAGTACTGCAGCGACAAAGATCAGCCGCCAGTCTGGCTTGAGATTGGACTTATCGACCAGCAATCGGGTTGCTAATGCTGCACAGACCAGCCCAAAGCCGATGTGCAGCGCCCAGAACAGTAGGCGCCCGCCAAATCCGAGTGGTGCAGACACTTCCGGCCCTAATCCAGCAAACAGCAACGTGAGCACCGCCCATGCGGCGAGCATTCGCTTCAGGAATTGGCGTGAGCTGTCGGTGATATCGGGCATGTAAAGGATGTTACAAGAAGCGCAGCCTAATGGCCCAAACCGAAACCGCGCGGACCGACGATCCGTCGCTTCAACCGTTCGTTCACCAACACGACCGCTGATACAAAATCTGCGAAATTCGTCGTCTGCGTGCCGAACATGCGCGAACACCGTCTCAGCCGCGATGACGGCCTTTTTTGCTTCAAGGAGACAATCAACATGCAATCAAACCTCGTAAAATCTGCTCTAGCTGGCGCCGCCTTGCTGGCCTGCGCATCCGCCCACAGTGAAGATCGCGGCTGGTATGCCAGCGCCGTATTCGGCGCTAACCTGCTTGGCGATCAGGACGCTCAGTACCAATCCGGAACGGCAACCGGCAGTGCGGAACGTTCGTTCGATACCTCGATCGCCGCAGGCGGCACGTTCGGCTATGAATTCGGCAACCAGTGGCGGGGCGAAGTCGAGTTGATGTATCGCCGAAACGAGCAATCGGATCCGGTGACGATTGATGGTCTCGGTAGTTTCGAGGACGGCGATTTCGCATCGCTCGCGATCACGGCCAGCGCACTCTACGACTTCAACTGGTTCAGCGATCCGAACATCACAACGTATGTCGGTGCAGGCGTTGCGTTCATTCAGGAGATCGATATCGACTTCGAAACCGCTGGCACAGAAACATCATTCGAGACCGACGATATCGGTCTGCAGCTACAGGCCGGTGTGCGCTATCGATTCGGTGAACGCTGGTTCGTCGACGCAGGTATTCGCTATCTCATCGCCTCCGACGTCGAGCTCGAGCTGCCGGCGGATTCGTCTCAGACCGTGACCAGCGACTATGATCCGCTGACCCTCAGTGTCGGCGTCGGCTGGCGTTTCTGAGGCCCCGGCGAACGCCCCGCTACGGTGATCGCTGTGGCGGGGCGAGCATCAAGCGCCTAAGGCCGAGCGAGAAATGCACGCACATCGTCCAACCGGGACCGACTGACGGGTAGTCTGTCGCTAAAGACCACAGATAGTTAGATGTTCCAGTTGTGTTGTACCAGTCCAGCCCGCCGAGACTCAAACTGCAGCCGACGACACACCGCTCCTGCAATCGGACACGAAACGATGGCAGGCTGCAGCAAGTAGCATGTCCATATAAACCGCGATGAATCGGAACCCGAGTGAATGCAGCATTGGGATTTGCTCAGCATCGGCTATCAGTCCACCGAGGTGCTTGCCGCTTGCCTTGACCTTGGTGGCTATACTCATCATCGCCTTGAGAAACTTTGGATGCGTGAATTGCATCGGTATGCCCAAGCTGGAAGACAGGTCAGCGGGGCCAACGAAGACAACGTCGATCCTGTCGAGCGAGAGAATATCATCGAGCTGGTCAATCGCTTCCTCAGTTTCAATTTGTATGATCGTCAGGGTAGAGGCATTGGATTGCGCGAGCTGCTCTGCAATATCTCCGCGCAGCCCATAACCCGTATTCCGCGTTTGGGCGAGCCCGCGTGAACCCTCTGGCGGGTACAGCACTGCCTGGAGTAGTCTTTCCGCATCCGCTTTCGAGTTGATCATTGGTGCTATGACACCAGCAGCGCCGTAATCCAGGAACCGTCCTACGACTCGACTTTCGGTGGATGGCACGCGGATAAGTGGCGCACAGTGGTGCGACTCGCAAGCCATTGCCAGCGAGGGCATGTCCGCTGGTTCTATCTCCCCGTGTTCGCCGTCGCAGATCAGGAAATCGAAGCCGCTCATCGCGAGGAGTTCCGCTTGTGTCACGCTAGCCTGCGGCGTGAAAAGCCCGAGTACTGTCTGACCCCTATCGAGCTTTGCGCGAAGTGTGTTTGCCATCATTGTGCGGTGTCCTCTCGTAACGCAGCCAGTGCGCTGATTTTTTTCAGAAGTCTCTCTTTGAGCGCCGGCGAAGCGTCTGAGCACAGGGTAATGAACATGCCTTCAAGCACTTGGAGGCGATAACCGTGCAACGTGATGTAGCCGTTCATCCAGTCTTGCCGAGCGAGTCGCTGCGAGGCGAACAGATGTATCGCAAGGTTATCCGGGGCGATGTTGCCCTCCAGGTCCCCCTGCTCAACAGCGGCTCTGCAGACATTGCGCGTCTCTTCGATAGAACGCGCAAAGATCCCGGAAGCGCTTTGATGTTCGAAATACTTGAGCCGCTCGCCGGCAATGAAGGCCGCTCTGTAATAGAGCTCGTTGGTTGCTAACAGCCCGAGCAGGTTGTCGACGAAGCTCTCTACCGCTCCGATGGGGCCGGAAAGGTCCCTGTCGGTACCGGCCTTCATGATCTCCGCCATGCTCTCTTCAACCAACACTGTTAATAGCTCGTTCTTTTTGCCGAGCAGGTTGTGGATGGTCGGTACGGTGACATCGGAGCGCTCCGCAAGCCTGGCAAGGGTCAGCGAATCAATGCCGTCATCCGCAATCATTTCGGCGGCCTGGGCCAGGATGTACTGCCTTCTTTTTTCCTTATTAGCCAATCTTGTGGCCAGACCACGTGCGCTCGTCGCCATGCTGCAGATCTCGTTATCCAGAAACTTCTTGACTGACAGAATTGCATATATATAAAATTTGTACAAGCATAAAAACTGTAAACAAAGGTAAACTGGAATGACGCAGGACATCACGGAATCGATTGAAGCGTGCGCGGCGCACTATGGTGCAGAGGCGGATGACGTTCGCGAGTACCTGACGGAAGGGCAGAATCGAGCACTTGCGCTCGATAACCGGGGTCCGGTCAAGTTTGGTGCGGACGGTCGACTAGACCCGGCCATTCGAGAGACTTACTCAAACTACGGCTTCTACATCTTTCAAGGTGTCATCAGCGACGAAGAGTTGGCTGACCTTGAAGCGGGCATTGCTGATCTGCGCCAGCGTTTTCCTGTTGAGCCCTTTGGTCCTGTCGATGCAGCAGGCAACCCCGCGCTGGGATCCCAATGCACGGCGCCCACGCTGCAGTGGGTCAAACCCCTTTCGGATCCATTGGGAGGCACCGATTTGCTGAATGGTCGGCATCAGGTGAAATTGTTTGAGCCTGAGGCGGCGAGTGATGCACCCGAGTACGCGCCCTACGTACTGATGGGACATGTACAGTTTTCAGAGGCCACCTTACGCACTTATGCGCATCCCGATTTGCTACGGATCGCTGCATCGATCAACGGGGACGATTTCACACCGTTTCATGATGTCATTTTCTTCAAGGATCCGGGGCTCGGCGCCGCTGTGTCGTGGCATCAGGACGGTGACACGCATTGGGAGAACCCAGCGTTTGATGAAGATATTCATGGCTTCAACCTGATGGTGCAGATTTACGGTTCCACTGCCGTGAACGGAGTCTGGGTAGTCCCGGGTACTCACAGACTTGGCAGGATGAACGTCAAGGCCATGGTCGAGGAGGCGGGGTCCGAGCGCTTGCCGGAGGCCGTGCCAATGATTTGCGAACCAGGTGACGTGGTTATTTGTAACAGGCAGATCGTGCACGGATCTTTCGCCAACACCGGTTTTGAGCCTCGCCTCACCGTCAATTATGGCTTCCACCGCAGAAGCTCAGTGCTCGGCGTGAAAGGTGCCGGCATGCACAGTGAAGCTGTCGTTTACGATGAAACACACATCGCTGAGCGCGCGCGTGCGATTGGTATCGCCGTTGCGGCGCGCAAAGAACGCTTTCCGGAAGAAGCCGCCTATGATTACCAGCCGCTGAATGGCGAAGCCTTCGTCTACGATGCTGCGGCTATGGCAAGTCTGATTGACTACAACCTGAAGGATCTCAGTATCTGATGTCGACGCTCCGGCGCAGCCTGCGCTGCGCCGGAGGTCACTAGCAATCAGCTCATCGCCGCTTTGACGGCAGCAGGACGAATCGGCAAATCACGAACGCGTGCGCCGACGGCTGCATAGATGGCGTTAGCGATGGCGGGTGCCGCGACAATCAGCGGTGGTTCACCGAGACCGGTCGGGAACTCGCCCGCGTCGACAAACTCGATATCAAGTTCCGGCACATCGGTCATCCGCAGTGGCGTGTAGGCATCGAGGTTCTTGGCCTTAACCTCACCGTTCTCTATCTCAGTGCCTTCGTGCAGCGCGAGGCTGACGCCCCAGAGCGCCGCACCTTCCGCCTGCGCCAGTGCGCCGCCTGGATCAACAGCCGTGCCGCAATCGATGCTGTAAGTGAGTTTATTCACGGTAACGTTACCACTGTCTCGATCGACGCTGACGTCCGCCACGCAAGCGACCCAGGTTGGCATCGTGCGTTCCTGACCGGCACATACGGCAACACCCTGACCACGACCATCGGGAAGCTCAGCTCCCCAGTCTGCGCGCTTCGCCGCATCTTTGAGCACACGCGCCAGTCGTGTCGCACCACCGACGGCTTCCGGTGCCTTGCCAGCGTTCTTGCCCGCAGCATCCAGACGTGCGAGTCGGAACTCGACGGGGTCTTCGCCCGTCACAGCGGCGACCTCGTCCATGAATGACTCAACGGCGAAACCGGTCCAGCCGGGACCAACCGCGCGCAACCAACCCGGCAGGAACGTGTCCTGCGCCAACGTATTGTTGATGGCCCGGACGCGGTGCGCGGGTAATGTGTACCAGTGGTCAGCGCCGCTGATAGAGAAGGAGTCGATCTTGCCGCCGTTGACGCCATCGAAGAGAAACGCCGGGGCCATACCTTTCGTCGGCCAGCCTGCCGCGGCGGCATGTTCGATGCCGGTTAGTTGGCCATCGGCATCAAAGCTGGCATCCATTTGCTGCACCGACGGCGAGCGGATGCAATCGAAGCGGCTGTCGTCTTCACGCGTAAACATCATCTTGACCGGCTTGCCCAGCGCTTTAGCAACCAGCGCGGTCGGGATCATCTGATCACCGAACAAGCGCCGGCCGAAGCCGCCACCGAGGTACTGCTGGTGCAGCGTAATGTCTGTTTCCTCGACCTCCAGTGATTTCGCGATGTATGGCAGGATCAAAGACTGCCATTGGTTACCGCCATAGATGTGCCAATGGCCATCTTTGAATTCTGCAACGGCGTTTTGCGGCTCGAGCGTAAAGTGCAACGCGCTCGCAGTCGTGTAACTCGCCGACAGTGTCTGCGCAGCATCGGTGCGTGCCGTGTCCACGTCGCCATCGTCGATGAGCCAGCCGCCCGACTGCTTGTCGTTGGCAAGCTCTACGCCTTTGGCCAGAATGTCGGCTTCACTCACGGTGGCGGTTGGGCCGGCTTCCCATTCAACATCGATCGCGTCTGCAGCCTGCTTGGCGCTCCAGAAAGAGTCTGCAATCACAGCGACCCAACCCTGCACGATCTGGCCCGGGTCTTCGATCACCAAATATTGCTGATAGCCCTTGATCGCTTTGGCGGCGGTGTCGTCGACGTTCTTGACGCTACTGCCGTAACGGGTTGGCGGGATAACAGGTCGGGCATACACCATGCCCGGTAGCTCGACGTCCAGCCCGTAGACGGCGGCGCCTTTCGATTTCGCGGGGATATCCAGTGCCTTGACCGGCTTGCCGATGAACTGGCGCTGCTCGGCGGGTAGCAAAGGTAGCGCGGCCACTTCCTCTTCGCTCAACACGCGATCAATGTCGCCTTTCGCGATGATCTCCTCGTAGCTGATCGATTGATCGCCCGCCGTGACGATGCTGTTGGCGGCGACACAGTTGGCAGGGTCGACGCCTATCAATGCAGCGCCCGCATCGATCAAAATCTGACGCCCCGCAGCACCAGCCTGTGACAGCGGCGTGAAGCTCTGGAAAACAGACCATGACCCGCCGGTGACCATAAAGCCCCACTTCGGATCGGAATCGACGTGTTTAACGCTAACCTTGTCCCAAGCCACACCGAGCTCATCGGCCACGATGCGCGCCAGCGCAGTGCCCACGTGCTGCCCCATCTCGGCGCGGATGATGTTGATCTGAGTGGCGCCATCGGAGCCCATCTCGAACCAGATGTTGGGTGAGAATGTGCGGTTAGCGACTTCTTTCGCGATCTCTTCGCGGGCGCAGCCGGCCGGAACCAACGCACCAAAGCCCATCACCAGGCTGGTGCCGAGCGAGCCAGCCAGAAAATTGCGCCGACTGACCGGCGGTAACGTTGCAGCGGGTTTACTCATGCTGCACCCCCTTCGTCAGCGACTTTGCGGATCGCGGCGTGAATCCGTTTGTACGCCATACACCGACACAGATTGCCGGCCATGCCTTGACGGATCTCGTCGTCACTCGGGTTGGGGTTGCCCTCGAGCAGCGCCGCCGCCTGCATGATCTGGCCAGACTGGCAGTAGCCACACTGAGGCACCTGCGCCTCGACCCAGGCTTTCTGTAACGGATGCTCGCCGTCGAAACCCTCGATCGTTGAAATCTCCTGCCCTGCCGCTGCACTCACCGGTACCTGACAGGATCGTGTAGCACCGCCGGCGATATGGATGGTGCAGGCGCCGCATTGTGCGATACCGCAACCGAACTTGGTGCCCTTGAGCCCGAGCTCATCGCGAATAACCCACAACAGTGGTGTGTCCGGTTCTGCCGATGAGCTGACTGCTTTGCCGTTCAGCGTGAATTCGATCATTGCTAACCCCCTGATTGATGCCCTCGCGGTATCAGTCTACACCGGTGCAGCATAGTGTGCCCGGCGACGGGGAGATTATCGGAATGTCGAATAGGCGTTTACCTGCGAGGCTTCGTCAATCGGTGCCCGCCTCGTCGTCACGAGATCTCTGGTGCGGCCGGTAGCGCTCACTCCGCCAGCAATCGGGTAATAGCGGCCTCGATCCGTTTGGCCTGTTTGTCGCCTGCGTGTGTTTCGCCGATGAAGGTTTCGCGTATATTGCCCTGCTTATCGAGCAGGTAAAACGCCGGCCAGTAGCGGTTGCCGATCGCTCGCCAATAGCGGTGCGAGTTATCGATCATGACCGGATGCTTGAGCTCGAATTCGGCGATTTTCTTGGCGACGGCGGCAGGATCTTTTTCGTACTCGAATTCGGGACTATGCACGCCGATGACGCGGAACGACTGATCCGCAAACTGCGCTTCGAGCGTATTGAGCCAAGGAAAGGACCGATAGCAGTTCCAACAGGCAAATGTCCAAAAGTCGATCAAGACGACGTCGCCACGTACATCAGCTAGTGTTAACGGCGGGCTATTCAGCCACTCGGTTGCGTCGGTTTGCGTAAACTCGGGCGCGGGTCGTGAGTCGGCCAGTACCGACTGGGATAGCACCAGTGCGATTAGCGAAAGTTGCAGCATTCTCATCGTGTTCTCCAACGGCATTGCAGGTCAGAAGACCGGTGGCCTGCGAGGAATATTTCGACGCGTATGGCAACATAAACATTCGACCGAAGATCAGGAGCCCGCTATGACACAGCCTCGACCGCTGATTCAGCCACTGACAGCCAGCGATATACCGTCTCAGCTACAGGCGGGCTACGCGCGTGCGTTGCAGCAGGCGGGGGAGGCAATGACGGTTGCCGTTTTGGCTCATTCCGATACCACTAGCCGCTTTTTCTTCGATCGCTTTTACAACGAGTTTTTTAATGGCGGTGCGGTCGATATACGCTATAAACAAATGTTGAGGCTGGTGTTATCAGGCTTGCATGGCTGTCGATCCTGCAACCTCAACAATCGTGCCAGCGCTATTCAGGCAGGGTTGACGTCCGCCAAGCTCGATGCCTTGCAATCGCAAAATTATGAAGCGCTGACCGAACCGGACCGGCTGGTCTGCGAATTGGCCGAGACGCTGGCGCTCACCAACCCGGTCGGGCGATTGTCGCAGACGCATTACGAGTCGCTGCGCTCGCATTTCAGTGATGCTGATATTGTGGAGCTTGGCGTAACGGCAGCTGTCTTGTGCGGCATGGCGAAGTTTTTGTTTGCCTTCGACCTCGTACAAAGGGAAGACAGTTGTCTGTTGTGAAGGGTTTTCGATACGCGCGTGGTTGCCGCAGCAGCGCGATTGTCCTATTGTTACAACAATGAGGCCAGCAGCCTTTGGTGCCATGCGATGGCCGACCAAGATGTCGTTCGATTAGGTGGCGATCGACGATAATAGCTGCAATATAGTAACTTTTAGAATAACTGTGGCTCGGATTAACGGATCCTCGGCGTGCGGCCGAGCGACGATGGGGCGGGGAAATCGATGAACGATATTCTGGAAATTCTGGGGCAGCGGTCGATCGATGCGTCGTCGCCGACCCCGCTCTATTTTCAGGTCTACAACATCCTGCACGACTCGATTGCAGATGGCCGTCTTCCCAACGGCACGAAAATTCCATCTGAGAAGGAGCTTGCGGCCACTTTCGAAGTGTCCCGTATCACGGCGCGGCGCGCGTTGGACGAGCTAGCGCTGAAGAAAATGGTGGTGCGGCACCGAGGCAAAGGCACCTTCGTTGAGCATCGATACCAGCCCGAGACCATTCACGCCCCACTCGACGACCTGATGCACAGTCTCGGCAATATGGGCCGCGATACGACAGTGACGGTGCTGGATCTTTCGTTCGCTGTGCCAGAGCGGCCGGTCAGGGAATTGTTCGCGACAGACGAAGACGAGGCGATTTGCTACGCGCGTCGTGTGCGCAGCAAAGAGGGCGTGCCGTTTGGTCATTACGAAACCTGGTCGCTGGGCTTCGACAAGACGCTGACTAAAAAGCGTATGGAGACACACGCCCGACTCGAGCTTTTCAAAATGTACGATATCGAGATCAATCGCGTCGAGCAGAGTCTTAGTGCCGTCGCTGCACCACCGGAAGTGGCCGATGCCTTAAACGTTCGCACGGGTAAGCCCTTGCTGAAGTTACATCGGTTGTCTTACGACAGCAGCGAGCAGTTGGTCGACAGGCTGGTGGCGCTCTATAACTCTGCTTTGTTCCGCTACCACATGGAAACGGTGCTGTAGCTGATGGTTGAGCGGCAGATTGCTCGGGGTGAGATCTAAGTCACTGAAAACACATCGATCATCGGTAACGATCAGCCCCAAGACACGTGGCAACAGACTGACCATCAAGCGGTTGTCGTGACAGCAGGCAAACGCCGCGTCCTCAAATTCGAGGGATATAGCTGTTTTTCGACACATTTTGCGGCATGCTTGCACTGATAACGATTCCTATAAACACAACAAATCCCCCAAACCTCTAGAGGACAAACTGTGAAAAAGCTAGTTTCGATCTGCGTGGTCGCGGTCGCATCTCTTGCGATTGTTGCCTGTGGCAAAAAGGACAAGCCGGTTGCGATGGCCGATGCGTCGGGTTCTGCGCTGCTTGCCTATGTACCGGCAGACACACCTTATGTATTCGCCGCTCTTGAGCCGATGTCGCAAGGCTTCGTCGACAAGATGGCGCCCATTAATAACCAACTCGGCGAAATCATGTCGGGCGTCATGGCCAGCGCCGAAGCGGGTGCTGAAGGCGACGACGATGGCGCGGCGGTGCTCAATTTCATGAGTGCGATGTTCGAGCTAATCAAGCCGGAGACAATGGCCGAGTTTGGTTTCAGTCAGCGCACGACATCTGCGATTTATGGCAACGGCTTGCTGCCCGTCATTCGCATCACGCTCGATGAAACCGGCAAGTTTAACGGCCGTTTCAAACAACTCGCCGAAGAACAAGGCTGGGCCGTTAGCGAAGCTGCAGCAGGCGGCATCAATTACCAGCGGGTCACATTTGATGCACCGGTTGGCATTATTGCCGCCGAAGCGGATGGCATGGCCGTTGTGACAGTTGCGCCGGCCGAGTTTGGCGAGGGCGAAATCGCGACGCTGCTGGGCGCTGAGAAGCCAGCTAACTCACTCGAAGCTTCGGGTGGAATTAAAGCACTGGCCGCGAAGTACGGCATGATTCCTCAAGGGCTTGGTTACCTGGATATGCAGCGGTTGGCGGGTGTGATGATCGACGGCCCCAGCAACAGCCTCGATAGCAAGCTGTTCGAAATGGCGGGTCAGTCGCCAGGCGATATGCTGACCGACGTCTGCAAGGCCGAGATCAAAGGCCTGGTCGCCGGCGCGATGTCGCGTATCGCATTTGGCTACAAGTCGGCATCTACAGATTCGATGGATCTGCTGGCGGTTGTTGAGATGCGTGAGGATCTCGCGACAAGCCTCGTGCCGATCGCTTCAGCGGTCCCAGGTTTGACAGCGGACAGCACCGCATTGATGAAGTTTGGCATCGGACTGAACTTGCAGGGACTGCGCGATTTCGTCTCCAACAAGATGGGCGAAATGGTCGAGAATCCGTACGAGTGCGCAGAGTTGTCTGGCCTGAACGACATGGCGATCCAACTGACGGGCGCGATGCAACAACCGGTACCGCCGATCGTTTACAACTTCAAAGGTGCATTCTTCGAGCTGGACAATCTCGACGGTATCGATCTCGGCAGTCCTTCCGTACCGGAGTCACTCGACGCCAATGTCGTGCTGGCTTTTGACAATGTAGAAGGGCTGATCGCGATGGGGCAAATGATGTTGCCGCCACTGGGCATGATGGAACTCGCTGCCGATGGTGAGCCTGTGCAGATTCCTCAGGAAATGCTGACAGGTTATGGCGGTGCGACGTTTGCCGCGATGACAGAAAACCTGCTGGCGATTTCAACCGGTAATGGAGCGGAGTCGAATGCCAAGTCGTTGGCCGGTGTCAGCGATCCCGGCGAGCCTGTGTTGATGGCAACATCGGTCGATCTTGCCGCGTACATGAGCCTGATCGGCGACATTCAGAAAGGTGCGATGGCCGGTATCGAAGATATCGACAGCGAAGGTGCTGAGGCGATCAAAGCAATGAATGATGCTCAGCAAAAAATGACCGAAGCGTATGCCGAGATCTTCGACCGCGAAACCGTGCTGCTCAAGCCGACCAACAACGGTATCGAGATCCCGATGAACATTACGTTCAAGTAACCGTTCGCTGCTCACAGATTCGGTTTGCCGAATTGAGTCGAGCAAAACAAAAGGCCGCTTGTCCACCGACAAGCGGCCTTTCTTTTGGGTCGGCTAGTTACTGCCCGACGGCAATGTCCTCGTAACTGAAAGTCTTACCATCGTAGGCAGCCCAGTCCTCACTTACACGTTGCTCATCGATCAGCGTTCGCTGAAAGAGTCGGTTGTCGCGGAACCAATGCCAGGTTCGTGACCGATATTGTCCGCAATCACTGATCTGAATCATCTCGTACAAATACAGACTGGGGTCGTCTTTGCGTGTCCAGTTAAGCAGCGTCGTACGCTTGTGCGTATCGAGGGGCTCATCGGCAGCCCAACCATCGATCTCGGTATAAAACACCAGTCTCCCGTCCGCGACTTTGGTCGGGAAATCGCGGTTTTCTGTCTTTCCGTCCTGCCAGAAGTACAGGTTGGTCTGGTGGTAGGTATCGGCATCCGGAAAGCGGCATAGCAAGCGGGAGCGATGCTCGTCAGTCTTGTCGCCGGAGGCGTTGTAGTAGCGGTAGTAGCCGTCCCAGACACCTTCATGGCGGGCCAGGATCGGCAGCTGTGCTTTCAGTGATTCTGGCATGTGATGCCCCTCTATCTGCTGCTATAATGTTATAGTCTTATAACATATTCGAAACCGACCGCAAAACGCTCTCGAATGCCGCGAACACTGTTTGAAAAATTGCTCGATGCACACCTTGTGCGTCGCTTCGACGATGGTTCAGCCCTGGTGCTGATCGATCGGATTATGATGCATGAGCGAACGGGCAGTTTGGCGCTGCACGCGTTGCAGGCTGCTAATCGACGCGTTGCCAACCCGGCCCACGCGTTCGCGGTGATGGACCACATCGTGTCAACACAGCCCGGTCGTGGCGATGACACTTCGGTTCCCAACGGTGCGGCGTTTGTCGCCGCAATGCGTGAGGCGGCGGCCGGCGCTGGCATACAGTTGTTCGAGGTCACGGATGCGAATCAAGGCATCACCCATCTCGTCGCTGTCGACAGCGAC
>JBCAZB010000012.1:0-16238 GCA_038533315.1 Pseudomonadota bacterium
CTCACGGCTAGATTCAGGGCGTATTACAACGACCTGAACGACGGCCAGCCACCGCTGTTCGCGCAGGACTCGACACAGAACAACTGCTTCGAAGACAACGGCAGTTTCTATAACGGGTTAGGTCGTTACTACTGCGGAACCTTACGCCCGGCGCCAATCAATACCGACTTCTCGGTTGGCGTCCCCAATGCGCGTGAAGAGCAACAAACGTTGCAGACGAGCTTGCGCGTGGACTATGACTTCAGCGATGCGTGGACTTTTACCAGCATCACTGGATACATCGACCGCGATACCGTGCAAATCACCGACGGCGATTATTCACCCACCTCTTTCCAGGTCGCGAACTTCACACCGAACGGTTTCCCATTTGGCGGTTTCGCTGATGGCCCTCCGTTCGACTATGCCTACGTCGGCCAGATTGTCGATTTCACATTCGCGGGGTGGGATCAGAACGAGGACTTTTCGCAGGAATTCCGCCTGACTTATCAAAGCGACAAACTGAATGCGTTTATTGGTACTTACTATTTCGACAGCGAAACAGAAGGCCGTGATATCCGCGAACTGCCGCCGGGTGCTGCCGGTATCGCCGGTGCCAATTTCGGTGCCGAGTTCGGACGTATGCAAGGTGTCTGTGCTGCCAACTTCCTGTGTGGTTCGATCGTGCCATTTTTTGGCCCGACCATTGGCGTGACCCGCAATACAGATAGCGAGAAAATCGAAAACTCGGCGATCTTTGGTCACGTCAACGTCGCGTTGTCGGACACGGTCAGCTTAACCATTGAGGGTCGCTACCAGGAAGAAGATATTACCGACACCGTCGTGTTGCGTAACCTGGGTGGGCCGATCGACAGCACAACGACCGTCGACGGATCCTTCAATTCCTATCTGCAGCGTTATTCGCTCGACTGGCAGCCGAACGATACGACGCTGCTCTACGCAGCAGTTGCGACGGGTACGAAGCCAGGCGGCTCGAACGGATCGGCCGGCCTGCAGGCGGGTGAACCAACCTTTGCTGAAGAAGATCTGACGTCGATCGAGATCGGTGCCAAGAACAGCTTCTTTGACAATCAGCTGATTGCGAATATCGCGCTCTACAGCAACACGGTGACGGGTTATCAGTTGACGCAGAACGCGGAGACCGAGTTTGGTACCGTTTCGATCATTCGTAACGTTGGCGACGCGCGGATCAATGGTGCCGAGCTCGAGTTTCGTGCTAAGCCTGCCGATTTCGATGGCCTGACGTTGACCGCCAACTACGCCTACACCGATGCGAAGTTCCGTCGCGGCACGGACCAGAACCAGGGTGTGCTGAACGATGTCGCTGACGATGGGCTCGTCAATTGCTCTCAGGGTGCTGAGTTTGGTTCGGTAGCTGACTGTGAGGACTCAGCGTTCGGATCTATCGCGGGCAACCGCGTGCCGCGTACCGCGCAGCATCAGTTCTATATTGATGCGGAGTTGCGCCGTCAGCTGAACAACAGCTGGGAGTGGTATGCCGGCGTTGACTACACGTTCGAAAGCAGTAAGTTCGCGCAGGTTCATAATCTGATTGAGACTGGCGATGCCGGTTTACTGGGTGCGCGTTTTGGCCTGAGCAATGGTCGCTACACGATCACGGCGTACGGGCGGAACCTGGCCAACGAGAACTCTTCTCCGTTGGTCCTTCGGTACGCAGATGCCAATGGCAGCTTCCGTCGCTCGTTCGTTGGTTATGCACGTCGCGAAGCTCACTGGGGTGTTAATTTCACGGCGCGCTTCGGCGAATAGTCGATACCGCGAGAGTAAAGTTGAAAAGCCGGCAGCATTTGCTGTCGGCTTTTTTTATGTCGGCTGGCTGGTTGGGAAACAGAGTCGTCGCCACGCGCCAACAAGCGCCTCGATGGTGTCGTAGGTTTCCTGCATCGAGAATGGTTTGATCACATAACCGGTCACATGGTGGTCATAGGCTCGGTTGATGTCCGTCATGCGATCCGAAGTTGACATCACGAATACCGGTAGTCGTCGCAGTGCGTTGTCTTTGCGAATTTCATCAAGAAATTCATGCCCGTTCATGCGTGGCATGTTGATATCCAGCAACGCAACGATCGGCTCGCTGGTCGGCGGCCCTGGAATTTCCTGACGGAGCATTTGCAGCGCTTCTATCCCGTCACGTGCGTGGAACAGCGGATTGTCGATACCGAGACGCGCGATCGCCCGTTCGACTTTTTCTCGGTCGAGGTCGTCATCTTCGATCAACAGAATGGAGTAGTTGGTGCTGTATTTCATGCGACGAGTTTCTCATTGGTAGAAGACCCGGACTGTTCTCTCGAAGGCCATTCGATGACAAACTGGCAGCCTCGACTTTGCGCTGGCAGCAGTATCAGACGACCGCCCGCAGATTCGGTGATTCTGCGGGCAATGGCGAGGCCGACACCGACATGAGTCGGGTCGTCGTGTCCCGTCAGCACCTCGAACGGCTTGAAAGCACGTTCGCGAAATGGCTCGGGAATGCCGGGTCCATTGTCTTTGATCGTGATGCGGTAGTGTTCGTCTGTCGTTTCAACACTGATATGAATGATCGGTGTGCAGGTGCCATCATGATGTTCTGCCGCGTTGCACACCAGTCGGCTGATGACAGATCGCAATCGATGCGGATCTACCATGATGGGCTTTTCTCCGGCGCTGACCAGCAGCTGCTCCGGCGTAAGCTCGAGATGATGACGCAACTCCTGTGCATACTTGGCTACGGAGAAGGGATGTGCCTCACCCTGTTCAGAACCGCTGGTGGAGTAATCGAGTAATCCGCGCAGGTAGCAATCGAGTTTTTCGATCCGCTCACGAATTCGACCCAGGTTCCTCGCGACATCCGGACGTGCGTTGGTCTGTTCAAAATAGTCGTGTAGGTCGTCTTCGAGATACTCGGTCAGGCTGGCAATGCCCCGCAGTGGCGTGCGCAGATCGTGTGCCGCCAAAGCCGCAAATTTTTCCAGGTCCTCATTCGATTGTGACAGGGCACTATGGCTCACGCGGAATGCTTCCGTCATGTCTTCCGCAACGACAATCGCTTGGCGGTTGGCGCGGTTAAGTCCTAACAACAGGGCAAACAACAGGCCAGATAGCGTGAGTCCGCCGATCAACACCATCGTCGGCACCGAGGACTCGTTCGCGGAGATCGGGAAGGTTGGTGCGCTGCTGAGATCGAAGCGCCACTCACGTCCATACACCGGCAAGACCATCGACGTCGACAATGGACCACTTTGGCGGTCGGCAATGCCATAAATCATTTCGCCATCGTCGTAGACGGCGAAATCGATGATGCGATCTTCTGTAGCGAGCGCGCCATCAATCAGCTCGGAAACATTGAATGGTGCATAGACGAAGCCATCGATCGCTGTCGCGATATCGTTCGCCGGCAGCTGAAACGGTGCGAACAACAGGAATCCGGCCATCGTGCGCTCGGCTTGTACCAGGTTGATAGGACCAGTGGCCTGCGAGGTCTGCTGGTTGCGTGACAGATTCGCCGCCGTGCGACGCATCGACTCATGGGCGATATCGAGACCGATCGCCTCCCAGTTTCTGTCGACAGGCTCGATATGCGCGATGGGGTACGCATAGTCACGCGTCACCGCCGGGTGGATATCGTAACCGGGGTACTCACTGCGGCGCAGTTGCAAGTAGTTGGCGATCTGCTCACGCGGCACGTATTGAATGACACCGATGCCTGTGGCGCCTGGTGCGACTTCATGCAGACGGAGCGAGTCCGCGAATGCTTGCCATTCATCACGTGAGGGTGGATGCCCGAGCATGTCGATTGCCGATACACCGCCTCGCAGTGCCTCCTCATAGGTATGCAAACGGTCGGTAACAATCGCGATAACGTGCTGCGCTTCGCGTTCGAACAGCGCCTGATTGTCCTCACGGACGCGACCATCGAGATAGCGCCAGACGACTAGCGTCAGGCCGACCGATAACAACACCACGACCCACTGCCACAGGCGCAAGTGGCTGCGGCGCTGAAGCGCCGCTTGCGATGCCGAGGTAGGCAATGAGGTGCTTTCGAAGGGCATAGGTCTTTGCGTGTCCTTGTCATCGACGACTGCTGGCGCCCGAAAAATACGGCGCTCCGTTTTTTGTTAGCGGCGGTTTTACCACTCGCTTTACTGCGCGACACCTCACGCGCTTCTGCTTATAATGTTATATCTATAAGACAAATCGCGTCGTGTCTCGCCCTATGGTTCACAAGCTCTACGTCGATGGCCCACATGGCCAGATTCACTGTCGCATGCAACGCCCGGCTGAGGCCGAGCGGTCTGCGTTGGTTTGCCTGCATATGAGCCCGAAGTCCGGACGGCTGTTCGAGGCCGCGATGCCTGCGCTGGCACGTGATCGCCTGGTGCTCGCACCCGATTACCCAGGCATGGGTGAATCAGCGCCGCCACCCGCGGAACCTGAGGTGACGATAGCGGACTACGCGCTTGCGATGTGGCAGGTCATTGATCAGCTCGCTGAGACACCGGTCTATCTGCTTGGTCATCATACCGGTGCGATGGTCGCGACCGAGATGGCGGTACAGCGTCCCGACGATGTCTGTGGCATCGTTATGGTCTCTGCGCCAGTGTTAACGGACGAGGAGATTGCGATGATGCATCAAACTTATGCGCCGATTCCGATTGACGAAGCGGGCACCCGGTTCCGCGTGATGTGGGAGCGGATTCTTGCGCACCGCGGCCCGGGTATGACCCTCGAGATGGCGGCGGTGTCGATGGCTGAGAATCTACGCGGCGGGGAAGACTATGAATGGGGCCATCGCGCTGCCTTTAACTATGCGGCACAGTATCGTGATCGTCTGCCGACACTCGGTCAGCCCGTGCTTGTTCTGAATCCGGCAGATGATTGTGAGGCATTTTCGCGACGCTCCGATGATCTGTTGCAACAGGGCCGACGTGTCGATCGGCCGGATTGGGGGCACGGTTTTGTCGACGTGGCACCGGAGTCATTCGCCGACGCCGTGTATGAGTTTCTTGAGGAATTGGAAGCATGAACGAACGCCTTGCCGTCAGGAATCCGCGCAGCGGCGCCGAAGACTATGAGATACAGCGATTCGGGCCCGCGGAGATCGCACCGCTGGCAGGGGAGATGCGAACTGCACAACGCGCATGGCTCGCGGCTGGTGTCGCCCACCGCGTCGCCGTGTTGCAGGCGTTTGTGGCTGCTTTACATCGCCATCAGGATGACATCGTCGCTGCACTCTCGGCCGACACTGGTCGTCACCGGCTGGCACAAGGCGAGTTTTTTGGTGTGGCAGGCGCGATCGAGCGCTGGTGTCAGCAAGCCCCGGCGTTGTTGGAAACCAAGGACTCGCCATCAATGGCGATGCCGGATGTGATGATCGGGCAGCAACTCGACCCTTTCCCGTTGCTCGGCGCGATCAGCCCATGGAATTTCCCACTGCTGTTATCGTTCATCGACGCGACGCCGGCCTTGCTGGCTGGCAGTGCTGTCATCATCAAACCGAGCGAAGTCACACCGCGTTTTGCCGCACCGATCGCAGAAGCCATCGCGTCGGTACCGGAGTTGAGCAGCGTGCTGGCATTCATCAGTGGTGATGGCGCGACGGGTGCCGCGTTGATTGACGTTGTCGACGCCGTCGCATTCACCGGCAGTGTGGCGACCGGAAAAAAGGTCGCGATGGCCGCAGCCCAACGTTTGATTCCTGCCTTTCTCGAACTGGGTGGCAAAGATCCGGCGATTGTTTTGCCCGGCAGCGATATCGACCGCGCGACCACGGCCATCTTGCGGGCATCGGTGGCCGCGACGGGTCAGGCGTGTCAGTCACTGGAGCGCATCTATGTGCACGACAGTCAGTACGATGCATTCGTTGAGGCGCTGACCACGAAAGCCAAGGCGGTGCAGCTCAGTTTTCCAGATCCGCACGACGGTACGATCGGACCCCTGATTTTTGCGCGGCAGGCAGATATCATCGCGGCGCATCTGGCGGATGCCGTGGCGAAAGGCGCGAGCGTGCAATGTGGTGGCGAAGTGAAGCTGCTCGACGGGGGATGCTACGTGGAGCCTACCGTCCTCAGCGATGTCGATCACAGCATGACGATCATGACCGAAGAAACTTTCGGACCGATCATGCCAGTGATGCGCTATAGCGAAGTGGACGAGGCTGTGGCGTTGGCCAACGACTCGATCTACGGGTTATCGGCGGCCGTGTTCGCTGAGGATATGGCGACAGCGCGCGGCATCGCTCAGCGCCTGAATGCCGGCGGTGTTAGTGTCAATGACGCCGGCATGACGACGATGATTTTCGAAGCCGAGAAAAGCGCCTACGGAGCCTCCGGGCTCGGCGCCTCGCGCATGGGCGCGAGCGGTTTGTTACGCTTCCTGCGCCGCAAGGCGTTGTATCAGAACCATGGTGCAACCGTTCCGATCGAGAGCATGCGAGAGACAGGTGTAGAACAATGAGTACCGCAGGATGAGCCAGACACAGACCGTATTGATCACCGGCGCAGGGCGAGGGCTTGGCCTTGAGTTTGCGCGACAGTACCTGGCCGATGGATGCCGTGTTGTCGTCTTACAGCGCGCGCCGAGCGACGCGCTGTCGGCGCTGATGAGCGGCGCAGGTGGTGATCGACTGTCGGTAGGTTATTGCGACCTGACAGACGACAACGCGATGCGCGACGCTGTCGCAACACTCGACATCGGGGCGCTGGATGTCCTGATCCACAATGCTGGTTCCATGGGGCGGCGTACGTTCGGCGAGGCCGGGCAAGCGGCACAAGCGCTTGGGACATTTGATCGTGCAGAGTGGGACGCGCTGTTTGATATCAACGTATACACACCGCTGGCGCTCACCGAGCTATTGTTGCCCGCACTCAAACGCAGCAGCCAACCGAAGGTGATTGCGATTTCGAGCGTGCTCGGCAGCATTGGCGCGAATAATGCGGGCGGCATCTACGGCTATCGCGCGAGCAAGGCGGCACTGAATGCGATTGTTAAGTCGCTGTCGATCGATCTCGCCGGTGACAAAGTGATTGCGACAGCACTGCACCCCGGCTGGGTGCGGACCGATATGGGTGGCAGCGATGCGCATTTGTCAGCAACGGAATCGGTGACCGGTCTGCGGCAAGTGATCGACTCGCTGGACCTGGATCGCAGCGGTCATTTCATTGGCTACGACGGTGAGCCGTTACCCTGGTAGCGCGGACGCAGTCTCTGTGAGCTGATCAAGAAATCGCAGTGTATCGCGGACGGTCCCTGCGGGACTAAAGTGCGCGGCGATGCGCTGCCGTCCGGCCTCACCGAAACGTCGTCTCAACATCCGGTCGTCGGTCAACCGCGAGATGGCTGCCGCCAGAGCCTCAGCATCTGCAACCGGCACCACAAAACCGTTCTCGTTATCGGCGATCAGTTCCGGGATGCCGCCTGTCGCCGTGCCTACGCACGGCACGCCATAGGCCATCGCCTCGATCAGTGTTTTCGGCAGACCCTCACGGCGCAGCGCTGGCAGGACCGCGATATCAAACAGTTGCGTCAACGCGCCGACGTCATCGCGTCTGCCGAGCAGATGGATGCGCTGGCGCAACGCCGGGTCCGACGGCATCGCCATCAATGTCTGTGCATCCATGCCCGTGCCGATCAGCACTAGATGCAGCCGCTTGTCCGTCGCAAGTTTATGAAATGCCGCAATCAGGTATTCCACACCTTTACGCGGGCGATTATTGGCGACACAGCCGATGACTATGGCATCGTCCGGTATCTGGAAGTCGCGGCGATTCGCCGGCGCATCCTGGTACCAGTCGAGGTCGTGCCCTTTGTACACGGTGGCGATCGGCACGCGCGCTGCGATTCGCGGACGCAGATAGCGTCGGATCGCGTCGGCCACACAAATGATGCCATCGACGCGCGGGTGGCGGTGCGTCAGCAACACGCTTGGGTCGAAGCGCTCCACATTGCCGGTTTGTCCGCGGTAAGTGATGAGTTTGACATCGAGACCCGAACAGGCCCAGATCGCATTACTGATCGCGCGGTTATTGAATCCGTAGACGATATCGATCGCATTGGCGATCACGTAGTCGCGAATCTGGCGAATCGCGCGCGGCGAAATCTTGCTACGCGGTTCGAACGACTCGACGCGAATGTTCGCGTCCCGCAGGCGTTGCACGTAGGGCGTGTCCGCCTGTGTCATGACGTGCATCGTGACCCCGGCCTCGGCCAAACCGATAAACGATTCGGCTTCGGGACGCACGCTGATTAGCGCATCCGCGTGTGAGGTGAGGCACAGCAGTCGTGTCATGTGTCTCGACGGTGCCAGATCAGATCGATCTGCTGGTCATCGTTGAGCAACTGGTCGCGCGATACCTCGACGCGCTGTTGGTCATCGAGTCGTCCCGGCTCAAAGCCTGCGTTAATCATCAGGTCGAGCAGGGCAGCAGGTTCCAGCTCCCCTTTGCGCATGAAATGCGGCGAGTATTCCATAACAACGCGAGGGCAATGCGATAGCGTTTGCGTGGCGCCTTGCAGGGCCACGTATTCGAAACCCTCGATGTCGATTTTGATTAGGCGCGGTGCGCGCTCTGCGAGCGCAGCGGTGGCTGCGATGACATCATCAAGCCGTGCGGTGGGAATGTCGACGGTGTCGCCGCCATGAATCGGTAGCAACGAATGTCGACCAAGATTTGAGTCTCCGAACAAATGCAATGTCGCGCCGTCGGCATTGTCGGCGAGCGCGAGCGATTTGGCGACGACGCGGTCTGCGAGATTGTTGGCCGCGATGTTGTTGGCCAGCAATGCGTAGTTCGTTGGGTCGGGCTCAAAACACAACACTTTGGCATCGACGTCACGGCACGCGTGGCCGAACAAGACCGTGTACCAGCCAATGTTGGCGCCGATATCGATCAGCAGATCGCCATCGGCTGGCTGCAACGTGCGCCGCAGATAGTCGCTCATGACCGGGTCGTGCTGCCCGTATTTATAGATGTGTCGACCGACGACATCGGTCGTGCGCACCCTGAACGTCAAGCCATTAGTCTCGGCTGTCAGGAAGTCCCGACGCAGCACAAAGCGATTGAAGGCGTATTGAATAGCTTTGATCGTGGACATGCGTGAATCGGGCCGCGTGGCGTAAATGACACAACGATGGTACTGCACCGGGCGCCCGCGTGTCAGCAGCCAGCGCCAGTCGTTGCGCTATAATCACGGTTGAATGGTCCGGGCGTTGCTTATGTCGCAAATTCCAGTGAGTGCGGTGGTGATCTGCAGCAATGCTGCCGAGACGATCACGCAATGCTGCGATTCGTTAGCCCGCTTTGATGAAGTGCTGATCTATCTGAACAACAGCGCGGATGACACCGAAGCCCTGTGCCGACAATTCGATAATGTCACTATCGTCGAGGGCGAGTTTGTCGGTTTTGGTGCCACGAAGAACGCGGCAGTCGCGGCAGCCCGCCATGACTGGGTCTTCTCGCTCGACAGCGATGAGTTTGCGGACGAACAGCTCGTGGCCGCAATTGCCGGCATCGATCGCAGCGACCGCGATGTTGCCTACACAGTGCTGCGCCAGAACCGGTTCTGCGGTCGCCACGTCGACAAAGGCGGTTGGGGTAACGATATTCTGCTGCGTGTGTTTCATCGTCAGTCAGCTGCTTTTAACGATAAACCGGTGCACGAGAAAGTGATGCCGTCAGCGGGCGTCAGCGTTGCGAGGCTTGACGGTGTGCTGTGGCACGATGCCGTGGTTCGGCTCGATCAGTTCCTGCAGAAGATCAGCTATTACTCCGAGCTGAACGCGCGCCACGTCAAACCGAAAATGCTACAGCACCCGTTTTTCGCGTTGATACGCGCACAATTTCGGTTCTTCCGGAGCTACGTGTTGCAGCTTGGCTTTCTGGCGGGTTGGCGCGGTCTGGTAATCGCGTGGGCCGGCGCGACCGGCACTTTTTTCAAGTACTCGAAGCGCTACACCAAATCGCGGCAACTCGAGCGCTAGCGGTGCTCGGCGATCTCGAGTCGTAGTCCTGCGGGTGTCGTTAGCGCGACGAGATCGTCACTGCCGTCCAGCAGGTCGAGCGCACTCAGCGCCTCAAAGGGTACGGCTTTCCGTTTGAGGTTTTGTGTTACGGCGTCCAGATCCGCGACGCTGTAGCGTAGCTGCAGGATACCCGTCGCAGGCGGTTTTGCGCGCGGGTAGAGGTCGCTGCCTTGTGTACCCTGATACTCGATAATTTCGAGCCAACCGAGCGATTGCGCCTTGTCGCCCCAGATGCTCACATCGAGCGCTGCACCCGATGGCAGGCCAATCATCGCTTCGATCTCGGGGCCATCGAGCTTGTTGTCTTTCAGTTGGTCCATTTCGAGCACATCGGCCACGAACGCCTTTTCGCGATTGGCATCCGGGACAATGGTGATCAACGGGCCGACTGCGCCATAGTGTCTGTCGGTCAAAGGCGGTGAGTCATCGAGCAGCTCAAGCAAGACAATATTGAGGCCATCATGCGCGGGCATATGGATCTCGCGAAACCGGGTGCCGTCCGGTGCGGTGACCTCACTGAATTGGTCTGCACGAAACGCGTAGCCCGCAGCAAGCAGTTCTGCGATGCGCGCTGGCATATCCTCGACGTAGATATCGAGATTCTTCGGCACCCAGTCGAACACCGCGGCACCCTCGCGGACAGCCTCACCGGGTGCCGCGAATTCGATCAAATGCAGCATGCCGTGTCGGTGGTCGCCTGTCGCAAGCAACACCTGCCGCCGGATATCCGATGGTTTGATGGCCCACAGTGTCGCGAGACCGGTGTCGGGCCCGTCGCGCGTCGCAACCACCGTCAATCCAAACTGATCGCGCCACAGCGCGAGCGCTGCGTCCATGTCGGCGACACTGACGGTAACCGTTTGCCAGGAGCCGAGGTCCGTGTTTCTTGCTGTGTTACTCATCGGCTTTCTCATAAAACTGGATATTGGCGCCATCGGGCGTCTTCAAGTTGAACACACTAACGGCGCCGAGATGCCCGATCTCGGCCCGCCCGATGGCGCCAGGTTTACCACCGCGTAGTTCGATCGTTGAGCGGGCTGTTGCGACATCATCGACTGCGAACCGTACCGCGAGAATACCGAGGTTGGGCGCGTTGCAGCGCTCGGCGAAGTCGTAGCCATCGATGCCGTCGATCGAGATCAGTTCCATGCGACCGAATTCACCGGGCTGCGGGTAGACGATGCCGGCGCTGTAACTGACGGATGTCGTCAGGTTGGTCGGGATGCCGATCGGGTTCGGTGTGGGCTTTGGTGCCAAATAAGGTGGGCCCGCGTAAAAGGTGGCGAAGCCGAGCACATCGCGAAAGAATGCATAGCTCGTGTCGCGGTCGCGAACCATCTGCATGATGTTGAACGGGCGTGTCAGACGATCGAAGTCACCAACGGCCTCTGGTAGTGCCGGCGACAGTCGCTCGTATCCTTGCACCTGTATGCCGTCCGGTCCTTTGAACACCATCACGTTGAGCTTGGATTCACCAAATTCGAGATACGTGATCGGCGTTTCCGTCCACCAGCCTAACGCAATGGCGTCGTCGTAGATCGCCTGCATATTTTTCATGCGTACCATCAAGCTGAAGTAGCAGCCAGTATCCCAGGCATGCGCGCCGGGACGTGTGGGTTGTTTCGGGGTTTCTGTCTCAAAACGAATCAGGCGGATCAAGCCAGCCGTAGCGTCGGCTGGCCCCAGCACCATCGCAGTGGCTGCGCCGCCAGCGGGCAGATTCCAGCTCTCGAGCGCGGACGGTGAAAGCTCGCCACGCCAGTGCTCGACATAGCCGCCGATCTGCTTGAAGAACGCAGCACTTCGATCGAGGTCGGTCACGCTGACAACAGCCTCGCGCCAACGCTGATCCGTGACAGGCGTCAGCGGCGCATCTGCGACGGCGCAACCTGTCGTGCAAACGGCAAACATGAGTCCGATGAGTGTGCGGATTGGCAGGTAGCGCATAAATAACCTCTCGATTGACTGCTTGATGATGTTAGCCGACCGCGTGGTGGGCGTCATCTGGGGCGCAGCCAGTAACGGCGCTATACTACCGGCTCCTAGATCGACTGAGCGTTCCCATGTCAGGCGACTCAACTTCACTACTATGGCAACCCGATGCGGATCGGGTCTCAGCAGCCAACGTGACGGCATTCATCCATTGGTTACGCGAATGCGGCATCGTCGATGCCAAAGACTACGCGCAGCTGTATGCATGGTCGGTCGATGCGACACCCGAGTTCTGGCGCGCCATCATCGAGTACTTTGATATCCCGCTGCGCGATGCGAGCGATGTGACCGATGGCGCCGCGATGCCGGATACGGAATGGTTTCCCGGTACTCGCATCAACTACATGGATCAGGTCGTCAAGTTCCGAGATGAGCCGACGCCTGCCATCATTGCCGAAGATGATACTGGCACACGCTCGAAGCTCGACTGGCCGGACCTACTCGAGCGGTCAGCGCGCCTCGCGGCGACGCTGCGTGCGCAGGGTGTCTCATCCGGTGATCGTGTCGTTGCCTATCTGCCGAACATCATCGAGACCATCGTCGCGTTTCATGCAACGGCGCGTGTGGGCGCAGTCTGGTCGGTGTGTTCGCCGGACCTCGGCAGCAAAGGCGTGCTGGACCGTTTCACGCAAATCGAACCTTCGGTGTTGATCGCCTGCGATGGTTATCGCTACGGCGGCAAGGCCTTCGATCGGCAGCAAGAAGTCGCTGCCATTCTGGAAGGCCTGCCGACCGTTCACACTTGTATTCAGGTCAACGTATTGGGCGAGTCGTCCGAAGTGGCTTACGCGACGCCGACGATGTCATGGAGGCAGGCGCTACAGGCCGAACCCGATGAGCACATCGCGCCCACCGGTTTTTCTGATCCGCTGTGGATTCTGTATTCGTCGGGCACCACCGGCACGCCGAAGGCGATCGTGCACGGGCATGGCGGCGTTGTCCTCGAGCATGTGAAGCAAGTGCGCCTGCAGCTCGACCTGAACGCCGGCGATCGCTTCCTGTGGTATTCGAGCACGGCGTGGATGATGTGGAACTTCAATATCGCCGGGCTGCTGACGGGTACGACGGTCTGCATTTTTGATGGGCATCCCGGCAAGCCGGATTTGTATCGCTTGTGGCGAATGGTCGATGAACTCGGTATCCATTGCTTTGGTGCGGGTGCTGCGTTTTTCGATACGTGTCGCCAGCAGGACATCACGCCGAATCAACAGCTGGCGTTAACCGAGCTACGCGCGATGGGTTCGACCGGCTCACCGTTATCGCCCGAAGGCTTCGACTGGATCTATGAGTCCGTGAAGCGGGATCTCTACCTCAGTTCTATTTCTGGCGGCACGGATTTCGCGACCGCGTGCGTCGGTGGTTCGCCGACCGTTCCGGTGCATCGCGGCGAGATCGCGTGTCGCTCGCTCGGGTGTGCAGTCGCTGCGTTTGATCCCGATGGGCAGCCGCTAGTCGACGAGGTGGGCGAGTTGGTGATCACCCAACCAATGCCATCGATGCCGTTGTATTTCTGGGCTGACGACGACAAACGGCGGTATCGGGACAGCTACTTCTCGATGTATCCGGACATTTGGCAACACGGTGACTGGATTCGTATCAACCAAAGCGGCAGTGCAGTCATCTACGGCCGATCGGATGCGACGATCAATCGCCAAGGCATTCGCATGGGCACGGCTGATATCTACAACGTCGTCGAAGCTGAGCCGGAAATCGTCGATAGCTTAATCGTCGACCTCGAATATCTCGGCCGCGATTCATGGTTGCCCTTGTTCGTCGTGCTGGCGGATGATGCGACGCTGACTGATGACTTGCGTGGACGCATCAATACAGCCATCCGTGCGCAACTGTCACCGCGCCACGTGCCGGATGACATCTTTGTTATCGATGATGTACCACGCACTTTCTCCGGCAAGAAGATGGAAATTCCCGTGCGCCGTGTTCTTCTCGGGCAAACGGCGTCGAATGCCATTAACCGCGATACGATGAGTAATCCAGAAAGCATCGACTTCTTTGTTGAGCTGGCGGCGACACGGGCGGAGGAGTGATTTGCCTCTTGGAGTAGTTTGCTAGAGTGTTTGCGATTGAGCTGTACAGACCGGCAGCCAAATTCTAGGAAGGGGGAATACGCGTGAGTGACCACTGGGAGTTTTTCTCATGCCAAATGGGGGAGAACGTTGCGTTTATCTTCTACGATCATGGCATTCGAGAAACAATTGATTCCTTCAATCACAATCAGCAAGTCCGATTTGATCTGACTTATAAGTCACCGAATGACAAGGGTTTGCCGACGGACGAAGAGTTCGATGCGGTCAAGGGCATCGAGGATAACATCGAGGAGTTTGCGGCTGAGCATGGCGGCATTTATGTCGGGCGCGTAACGACGGCCGGGCATCGTTACTTTTACAGCTTTTTGGGTGCGCCCACTGAAAAGATTCAGGACTTTGTCTCAGATGTTGAAGAGGCAACCGGGTATGGTCTCAAAACTCGTGTCGTGGATGATCCGGAAAAAAAGGGATATTGGGATGACCTTTATCCGACAGCCGACGATTGGCAGATGATTCAAGACTCGAAGACTGTCGACGCATTACGAGATGCGGGGGACGTTGGCCACATCGCAAGAAGGATCGATCACTGGTCGTTCTTTAAGAACAAATCAGATGCCAAAAAGTTTATTGAGTGGATGGAGGGCGAAGGCTTCGCTCTGCAAGAAATGAGACGTACGAAGCCCCTGATCGGCAAGTGGGTGGTTAAATATTATCGGACTGATTCGCCAGAGCTGTATACGATCAATCACATAACATTCCAGTTGCGGCACAAGTCGTCCGAACTTGGTGGTAAATACGATGGTTGGGAGACGAGCGTTGAAAAGGGCCAGGGCTGACCGTCCCGATTTGTGCGAAACCAAAGGCAAATTTGGTATGTTGGACATGCACCTGTTCTTCTGCGAGACAACAGTTCGCCGTATCAATCCCTTGCTGAGGGTGAGGAACTAGATCGCATGTTATCCACATACTTAGTACTACTTGCTCTGTTTTCTCTTGGTGAATCTTCTGAGGAGTATTTCGACCACCAGAGTGCGGACTGGCATTGCCGCAATCCTATCGAAGTATCGTGCAATGACAACGATTGCGCGAAGACGGACGATCAAGAGCGAACAACGATGGATCTCCTCTTCAGTGAGGGTGGAGCATTATCGTATGGTGCGTACGAGGGATTCTGGCAAGGCAAAGGGCGTGTTCTTAAAACTGAGCCTTTCCTGGTTATTTTTCTTGAAGACGCGCCTTGGAGTTGGCCGCCTCACCGCGAGACCAATAAACAGAACATTTTGATTGCGCTTGACCGCAAGGACCACATCGCTGTGGTCAAAGCAGGAGGTTGGGCGCACCCGTTTGTTTGTAAGGCGTTGAGGTAGCGATATGCGATCGAACTCGATATTGCGTTTTGGACATCATCGCACTGCCGGCAAAGCTACTGCGGGCTCACCGCTGGCCTTAAGCAACGACGAATCTCCACTTCGCTTCTCTGTTCGGTTCAGTGTGCAAGCACTTTTTTTGGTGTTCTTCGTGCTGAGCTCTCTGCTTTCAGCAGCGAGCTATGCTGTCGGGAATGATGTCATCACCGACCCTGAAGAGGCAGAGCGAGAGGGCTTCAGTGCGTTCGATATTTACCACAGTCCCGAGTACCAGACTGTTCGTTTTCGACTCCGCGCCCCCGCGACCTACCGGTTCCCCGAGTTGGGTATGCGTGATCTTGCACGTATCGCTTTCATACGCCCGGATCCAGGTACCGAAGCGGGGCCTATGCTGATGACCGCTGGGACACGCATTCCTATTTACCTTGAAGATGATTCGGAGGCGCCACTTACAGGCTACGTTTCCCTCAGGCTTGAAGAGCTTGAGGGGAGCTACTTCGAGTTTCTCTACAGGAAAGACAGGACGATCCCGCTAATGATTCATATCCCATCATGCGCACTGATTCAGCTGTGCTAGTTTTTATGGGTGTCTACTGTTCCCTTTAGAGACTGGCTAGTTGTTGGGGAGTCTATTCTCGAATGGAATACAACTAACACTGTCGAGCCTGAATGAGCTCTATCCTGCGATTGACAGGTGTCCGAAAAAGCAAAATAAAGGAAGCGAAGATGTCTCAAGTCACGGAGCGCGAGGCTTACATATGCGGGCTGATCGGATTCACGGTGGGAGTACTTATCTGTGCAATACTTCACGAGTTGGTG
>JBCAZB010000013.1:0-16204 GCA_038533315.1 Pseudomonadota bacterium
GTATCTGGCCGACGTGTAGCCGGGAATGCCAGCCGGAACAACGCCGAACGCGGGTCGTTCACCCCTGCCCAGCAGCTGCACCAGTTGCGATCGGTCGATCGCCATCGTTAGCGCCTTTCGAATGACGACGTTATTGAATGGCTTCTCCGTCAGGTCAAAGGCGACGTAGTACAACCCGAGTGTTGGCGCGATACGCAATTCGCTGCCGTGGCGCTCAGGCAAGGTCTGCATGAGATCTACAGGTACGGTTGCGGTGATATGTAGTCCGTCCGTGTTGTACAGATTGTATTCGGTCGTCGGATTGACGATCGAGTAGTAAACGACCTCATCAATTGCGACGTTTTCTGCATCCCAGTAGTTCGGGTTGCGGACGAGGCGCACGTTGTCATTGACCTTCACGTCGACAAGCTTGTAGGCACCGTTGAAGACAGACTCGCTTGCCTCGCGTGTTGGCATCGCGATTGCCGTACTCAAGACAGACAACCAATGCGGTGTCGGCGCGGACAACCGAAACTCAAGCTTACGATCGCCACTTGCTTCCACGCCAAGAGAAGTTGTCTGTGCTTTCCCAGCGTTGACTGCTTCAAAGTTGACGATTGGTTGCAGCAGGAACTCATACGGAGAATCTGTTGCTCCGGACGCGAGTTGCTGAAACGTTCGGACAAAGTCATCGGCGGTCACCGCTTTGCCGTCGGACCAACGTGCATCGCTGCGAAGTTCAAAGCGCCACACAAGGCCGTCATCGCTGACCTGCCATCGCTTCGCAACACCAGGCTGTAATTGGCCGTCGGGCCCGACAACGACTAAACCTTCGTACAGGTCAGCGAGGATACGAAACGCGTGCACATCCTCTGCTAGCAAGGGGTCAAGAGACCCGGGATGACCACCATTGCCGCGCTCCAAGACATTTGTCGTTTCAGGGTCGGCCGGCTTGCAGGCAGCGATCAGGCTAATCGCGACGACTGTAAAAAGACTGGCGATGGCCCCCCAATTGATTTCTTTTCGGATCATCAACGATCAGCTTTAGCTATCCATTCACCAATAAGACTAACGAATTCCGAGGGTTAGGTCTATTTGCGGCGATCTTTCACACTAACAAAAAGAAATTGACGAAGATCATCATTGGGTATAAATTACCCAAACATGAAATATGGGTTCGAAAACGTCGTTCACCAAGCTTGTCGGGTTTTACTGCGTCCGATTGCGTCCATGCTGCTCCGCACCGGTCTGACGTGGAAGGAGTTCAGTGATCTTGCGAAGTCCGTTTTCGTCGAAGTGGCTACCGAGGAATTCGGGATTAATGGGCGCCCAACCAATGTCTCTCGGGTTTCGATCCTGACTGGCATCAGTCGTAAGGAGGTCAAGCGTCAGCGTGACCTTCTGGAAAGTGGGGATCAGTCAGTCACGCAAAAGACAACAGATGCAACGCGTGTGTTGTCCGGGTGGTTCCAGGATGCCGAATTTCTCGACGAGAGTGGCAAGCCTGCGAGTCTGTCGCTCGAAAGCGAAAACGGCGGCGTGAGTTTCGAGTTGCTGTGTAAGCGCTACGGTGGAGATATTGCCCCACAGACGATGCTCAAAGAGCTGCTGACCACAGAGACCATTAAACGCAATGCTAGCGGGGAGTTTTATCCGACTCGCCGCTACTACCAGCCCGGCCGCCATGACGACGAGAACCTTTTGTGGGCTGTCAACATGATTCGCGATCTGACGACGACGATGAACAACAACGTGTTCAAGACCGATGAAACACTGCTCAGATTCGGTGGCAAGGCCGAAAACCACACCGTGCGCGCAGATTGTACGGAGTTGTTCCGCGCGTTCCTTGACCAGAGAGGCCAGGCCTTCCTTGAGGACATTGATGACTGGCTGACAAGACACGCCGAGGAAAACGATAACGAGAACACGGAATGTGTACGTCTCGGGGTCGGCCTCTTCGCCATCGAAGACAGTTCTTGATTGACAACAATTTGAAAAATTAACCCCAACATCTGGAGTTACACAAAATGACAAAGATACTACCCCTGAAGAGTATCCCCCTTAGCCTGGCTGCCATTCTATTAGCTGCATGCGGCGGCGGATCTGGCGGATCTGACCCCGTCGTCGCCACGCCACCTACATCCCCACCCAACACGGGTGGCATCAGCCGCAATGGTATCGCCATCGGTCCCATCAGTAACTTTGGCAGTATTGTTGTTAATGGTGTGCGCTACGAAACCGATGCTCAAACAGCTTTCGATATCGACGAAGATCCAAACAGTCGCGAGTCTGATCTTGACGTCGGAGACACCGTAATTGTTGTCGCCGAGCTCGATACCGATACCGGAATTTCCACAGCGCTACAGGTCATATACGACGACGCAGTGACAGGTCCAATCTCAAGTATCGATGCTACGGCAGATACTTTTGTTGTGCTTGGCCAAACGGTCCAGGTCGTCGCCGATACATCATTCGATGACGGCTTTACTAACCCGCAGTTTGAGGGCCTGTCAGTCGGTCAGATCGTCGAGGTGTCTGGCTTACCCAGTTCCACCGGTGTCATCTTGGCGACCCGTCTTGAGCCGGAATCGCCTGGAACAACGCTAGAGGTCCGCGGCGTTGTTGAGTCACTGGATACCGTCAGTCAAACGCTGTCTATCAACGCGCTGACGGTTGATTTCTCAACGGCCGTCCTGGAGGGCTTTCCTGGTACCGGCATTGAAAATGGCGATCTCGTCGAGGTGGAAGGTGCATCGCTGAATGGCAATGGCGAACTTGTCGCCACCGAAGTTGAATTGGAAGACGAATTGCCAGGTTTATCAGACGACGACTTTGTAGAAGTCGAAGGCTTGGTTACGAGATTCGCCGATGCGGCAGACTTCGACGTCGCTGGCTTCACAGTCATCACGAACTCCACGACAGAGTTTTCCGACGGTACTGCAGCCGATCTTGGATTAGATGTTCGTGTAGAGATCGAGGGTAGCATCGGTGCAAAAGGTGCTCTGATTGCCGAAGAAGTGCAGTTTCGACCTGAGAACGACATCGTTATTGCGGCTGCGCTCGACTCTGTGGATGTCACAGCGAGTAACGTTGTAGTACTCGGTATCACGGTTTCTGTCGGTGACGTGACCAAGATTGAGGACAACAGTGACATCGAGATGGATCCATTGGGCCTCGGTGATCTCGCTGCTGGCGATTTCGTCGAGATCAGTGCAAGTATTAATCCGGACAACGCCGGTCAGGTTCGCGCCGCTTCTCTCGAGCGAGAGAACGCTGACGACACATTTCTTGAAGGCCCGATCGACGCCTTCATGCAGCCCACAATCACTGTGCTCGGCGTGACTAGTCTTAACGGAGAGAAAACATGTTGAATTCTGATGCTTCGACCGACGACATGGTATTCGCAGACGCGAGCATAACCTCGGGGCTCGAGTCCACAGGCGCCTACTTTGTTGAGCCGGTTCCTGCTGGTACCAAGTGGTCGTTTATCACGCGAAATGTGCCGATGAATGACATTGCCATGATTAGTGCACAGCCGAGGCGCCAACCTGAGCCTGGCGATCTCATTCTCGCCGAGGTGCGAAAAATCGCACAGCACACGCGTATTCAGTTGAGGGATGGTCGCAGATCGTTACTGTATCTCGGCGACAAGGTGATCGTGAGCTACGGTAACCGATATGCGCCAGATCAGTTCGAAGCTGTCGTTCCTACAGACCTTGATGAGTGCCACTTGGTCGCCGCTGGCGGGATCGCCGCTAAGGCTATCAGTAAGCACGGAAAACTAAAATGGCCAACATCATTGCAGCCACACGGTTATTGTTTGGACGCTAGTGGTCAGCCAATCAACCTTGGCGACTACAGCGTTGTGCCAAGCGCACCCAGCGAATTGCCGCGTAAATGCGTCGTTGCTGTCGTTGGTACGTCGATGAACTCGGGGAAAACCACCACAGTCGCTTCGCTGGTGCGGGGCTTGGCCCTGAGCGGCTTCAGAGTCGCTGCCATCAAAGCAACCGGTATTGGCTCTGGTAACGATGTCTGGGCCTACGAAGATGCTGGTGCGCGGGTAACGCTTGACTTCACTGATGCAGGTTTGCCCTCAACTTACCTTGTTCCCCAAGATGATATTCAGCGCTGCTTCCTCGACCTCCTCGAGAATGCTCAGGCGAGAGATGATGTTGATGTCATCGTTGTCGAAATTGCCGATGGCCTGCTGCACTTTGAAACGATCGATCTGATTTCATCTTTGGCTTTTCGGCGGAGTGTTGACCATGTTTTGTTTGCGGCCGGTGAATCGATGGGCGCTGTTGCCGGTGTTGACCGGCTCCGCGCCTCCGGTATAAGACCTACCGCCGTGAGCGGTGTTGTTTCGGCATCGAGGCTCGCAGCGACAGAAGCGGAAACCGCCACTGGGATCCCAGTATTGACGAAGCAAACTTTGGAGTCGCGTGCGATCCGCACGACACTGGGTTTGTGATCGCCGATCGAAAGTCTGCTGAGATCGACGCGATGCCCGCAATTGTGATCGGCGCACGTTTGCATTGGATTGTCCTGTTGGTGGCCATCGGTCTGGTGCAAACCGCAACACTGCTCGGCACAGCATGGATGACACAGGTGATTCTGGAGCCAGCCGTGTCGGGCGATGGTGTGATTCGGCAGAGCGGCGTGGTCGCATTGATCGTGCTCGCGGCGGTGGGTGTCAGTTGCCGTTGGGCCGAGCGCATGACAGCCGAGCGATTGGGCAATCATTACGTCCATACGGTCCGTCTCGCGCTCTATGATGCCGTGATCCGATTAAGCCAGGCCGGAAACCGCAGATCCGGTATTGATCTCGTGCGGTTTACGGGTGATCTCACCGCCACGCGCCAATGGGTGGCGATGGGCATTGCGCGTAGCATCTCGGCCGGTTTGTTTCTCGCCGGTGTCGTATTGTCACTGTATATCCTGTACGCGCCGGTTGGGCAGTACACCTTTCTTATTCTTTTCTGCGCGCTGGCGATTGTGTTTGCGATCGGCATCGGAATCGAACGCAGTGTCAAGCGTGCGAGGCGCCAGCGCGGCCGCCTTGCGAATCTGGTGACCGACATCCTGTCACAAGCCAGAGAAATTGCGGCGTTTGGTCGTATCAGTCGGGAACGTCGTCGTCTCGCGCGGCACAGTACTTCGCTGCACCACAACCTGCAGGTGCGCGCGCATTGGCTCGGCGGCTTGACGGCATTCACTGATCTTGTGCACCGCGTCATCATGATTCTTGTCATCGTCGGGGGAGCGCAGGCCATGCTCAATGAGCAACTCTCCGTTGCGACGCTGTTGACATTGTGCGGCGTGGCCGCGCTGTTGGGTGGTCCGCTCCGCGAGCTCGGTCGAGTTTATGAATACCGAAAAAATTTCTGTATCTCGCGTAGCAAGATCGCCTCGGTCTTAGCCAACACAACAAAGAAGAGATCGGCTAAACGGTTGCGCGAAGGGTCTGGAGTACTCACCCTCAAGAGCGTTGCGCTTAAAAGCGGCGATGTGCCGGCAAACCTGATCGTGAAGGCCGGCCAACGCGTCGCTTTGCTCGGTAGCAACGGCGCGGGTAAGTCTAGATTGCTAAACGCTATCGCTGGACTGGAGGCTGTGTATCAGGGGCGCATACTGCTCGACAACGTGGATACT
Source organism: Pseudomonadota bacterium (assembly GCA_038533315.1). Classification (GTDB taxonomy): domain Bacteria; phylum Pseudomonadota; class Gammaproteobacteria; order Steroidobacterales; family Woeseiaceae; genus CALBPI01. The sequence continues at coordinate 5,635 of JBCAZB010000013.1, forward strand.
GATCTGTTGCGACCCTCTGATCGCAGCCGATCTATAGGAATAGCGGCTCATCGTAGTGCACTAGCCACCGGCTCGATCAGCAAAAATGTGCGTTACCGTCAGCCTCGCGCATCCATGGACAGTGTGCGGATGGCGGTAAGGACCGCCGGACTGGAAACCGTGATTCGGTCGCAGCCCGCAGGTCTGAGCACTCGATTGGTCGGTCCCGCCGGTGGCATCTCCGAAGGTGAAGCTGCGCGCATCAAACTGGCACGCGCTGTGCTAGGCGAGCCACGACTCTTGCTGCTCGACGAAATAGAGGCGGGACTCGATAGCGAGGGTCGGCAAGCACTTGGAGATCTTCTTAATGAATACCCGGGAACGATTGTGTTTGCGACCCACGATGACGCGCTGGCCGGTATGGCCGACCATCAATGGCATTTGCATGAGCGTGCTATTCGCAGCACGCCGACGACTGCAACAACTCATTACGAAGAGGCGCAAGCATGAGCGCTGAAACTGCTCGTCAGAGCGTATCTCTGGCCGGTCGAGTACTGGCGAGAACCGTTCCTTTCTCGTCAGGTGCTCGATACCTGATATCCCACGGATCGAATCCGGAAGAAGGACCGATTCTTGTTGCCGTCCACGGCATCGGTCGTGACCCGGATGCATTGATTCATGTGTTGTCTGACGCTGCTCAGCAACACGGCTTCACCTTGATTGCGCCGCAATTCGACGAGCGGCGATATCAGGATTTTCAGCGTCTCGGGCGCACCGGACTCGGCGAACGCGCCGACCTCGCACTGAACGATATTCTTGATGATGCAGAGAGTTTGCTTGGCCTGAAGGGGAAGCGACATATCTTTGGTTTCTCCGGTGGCGCTCAGTTCGCGCATCGATACATCTCTGCATGGCCAGGTCGGTTTGAGACGGCAACGTTGGTCGCTGCGGGTTGGTACTCAAACTTCAGCCAGCGGCGCCAGTTTCCCCGTGGTCTTGCCCCTACATCACGACTTCCCGGGATTACGTTTGACGCAAGCGCGCTACTGCGGACGCCAACCCATGTCATCGTTGGCGAAAACGACACCAAGCGCGATGGATCACTACGTCAAAGTGAACGTCTCGACACCCAGCAGGGCGTGAATCGTGTGGCCCGTGCTCAGTGGTTTTATCGTCAGCTCCAAAAACGTAGCCGCCGTCATGGCCTCATCACCGATCACAAATTCACGACGCTAAAAAATTGCGGACACGATGTTGTGGAGACAGCCGTTCGAGGCAATCTCTCAGAAGCAGTATTTGAGTACATCCTGCGCAACAGTCCCGGCCACGAGACACTCTGAGCCGGATTGCTCCAAATAGTTGGAGCCCCCCCATGATCAAAACGAAGACTATCTTGCTCGCCGTTGCGGCGTGCACCGCACTCAATCCCATTGCTCACGCGGATGATCCTCTACTGGCTCCGCTCGACAGGATGAGATGGGATGTCTCGGACGACACAACAATTTCGGTCGCTTATCGCGTGCAGGGGGATACCGCGTCATTTGACGATCCGTCAATAGTCGCCGAGAACGGCTTGCGGCGTGCGCGAGTTGCGATAAACCTCACGCACAAGGATTGGCGTCTCGGTGCCGACTACGATGTTGGCGTTGTCGAAGGCTGGCGGAACGTGCGGCTGGAGTACCGCGGATTCAAGCGTCAGCGCATCGTGATTGGCAATCAGGTGACGCCTTTGTCGATGGAAGACTTGACGAGTTCCAGTAGCTTGCCTTTTCTGGAACGGTCAGCGGCCGTTGCGCTGACACCGGGTATGTTGGTTGGCGCATCTTATCGTCGCTGGTGGGATAACACGTCAGTACATGTCGGTGTTTTTGGTGATGAGCTCACCGGTCTTGACCGGCGTCGGCTACCTGGTGAGAGTGTTATCGGTCGCGCTACTTGGGCGCCCTGGGATGAGCGTGGAAAAACACTGCATTTGGGGGCCGGGTTTGAGGTAAGGAACGTCGATGACAACGAAGCAGTTCGGCTGCGCGCTCGCCCGGGTACTCGTTTGGCGGAACAACGATTGGTTGGCACGCGCAACATTGAGGGCGTCACGGATTCGCAATTGAGTCACCTGGAAGCGGCATTTGCTCTGCCTTGGGTACGAGTTCAGGCCGAGATGAATCGCCTGCGATTGAATACAAGCCTATCAAGCATCAATCTCAACGGGCACTACGCGATGGTCAGCATCCCGTTTGGCGCGAAAGACTATCGCTACCGCAGTTCTCGCGGAACGTTTGACCGCCTGAAGCCTAACAATCGATATGGTGCTTTCGAGTTATCCGCGCGCTACGGTGTGCTAGATCTAGAAGACCAGAACGTGCTTGGCGGCCGGCAGGTTGAAAAGACAATCGGGCTGACCTGGGTACTCAATCGAAATCTGTTGGTCACTGTAAATCAGGCACAAATCGAGACGACACCCGACCGCGACGGGCAAAATCGCGATCTCAGGCTAACGCAGTTTCGCGTAGATTTCCGGATGTGAGCAGATCGAGGTCGATTGTGATGAAGCAACCGACTCGACCCCCAACATTCTGGACGATTCGGCTGCATGAGAAAGAGACCAACAAGAGCTGTGTTATGCGCCAATTGTTGTTATCACTGGAAACTAACGGTAACGGATAGTCTCGTCGGGTACGTCTCCTAAGTTTCAAAACAGACTTACCCCTTCGCAAGCAGGATTCAGAGGTTCGGGAGGTTGTGTCCGCTATTGGTTACCGCACGTTGGTGGTCGAACGCCCTTTTTTGGTTTTGTTAGGAACGAGGCCGGAACGCACGGATTACCGATTCGTCCGTTTCCAGACGTGGACCGTTGATCAGATCAACACAATAGGGCACCGCCGGGAACACGGCATCAAGACACTCGCGTATTGCTTTCGGTCTACCCGGTAGGTTGAGTATCAGCGTACTGCCGCGAATGCCCGCTGTTTGGCGAGAAAGGATAGCCGTCGGTACGTACTGCAACGATGTTGTTCGCATCAGTTCACCGAATCCGGGCAGCATTTTCTGACAGACTGCTTCGGTCGCTTCCGGCGTCACGTCACGCGGTGCAGGGCCGGTACCGCCTGTCGTGACAACCAAGCAACACTGACGCTCATCGGCCATCTCGATCATGGCGGCTTCGAGCTCGTGCTGCTCGTCGGCAATGACGCGATAAACCGGTTCGAAGGCGGTGGTGAGGTAGTCACGTAATGTCGCGACAACCGCCTTGCCAGGCACGTCGTCGTACACACCCGCCGCGGCACGGTCGGAGACATTGATGACACCAATGCGAATATCACTCATAACGAATCAGCCCTCAAAATCGTGAGTGTAGCGTCGTCGCGTCGGTTTTTCTGCCTGAACATCATCCGCAAGGAAATACACAGCAGAGCGCGACGCAAAACGGATAGCGTTCTTTTATTACCCAGCATGTTGTGTCGCAGGACATTCGTCTCTGTGCCGTATTCCTGCGCCGGATTCAGCCTCAGCAACTGCTTCAATAACGTCTTTATCTCTCCGCATTTTTTGTCCAACGTTGTCATTAAAAAATCGGCTCGCGGGTGCATCCGCGATGTATTTGGCACCGAAGCAAGTAACGTGATTAACAACCGACACACAGTGAGGTGCACCATGAAAAGAGCGATACTCGGGATGGCTATGACAATGGCTATCGCATTCACTCCTGCTGATAACGTCAATGCGGGACACCCTGGTTCCATCACCGACATCGTCGCCTCCAGCGGGGGTACATTCGATCGTAACAAGGACGATTTCGATATTTTGCTGAACGCTGTACTGGCAGCGGAGTTAGAAAGCGCGCTGGCTGACCCGCACGCGGACCTGACTGTATTGGCACCCACCGATCGTGCGTTCATCCGACTGGCACGTGATCTTGGTTTCACCGGCAGGGATGAAGCAGGTGCTTTCGAGGCGATCGTTGGCGCCTTGACGGTATTGGGCGACGGAGACCCGATTCCGGTACTCCGCAACATTCTGCTGTACCACGTCTCGGCTGGTAGCAAGGATGCCGCTGACATTCAGCACACACCGGTGATCGAAACACTGCTTGAGGGTGCGACCATTCTGACTTCGAAGCGACGCCTTATCGACAACGATCCGGATATTCGCGATCCGCGTCTCGTCCGTGGACACGTCAGCATCAACGCGAACAATGGCATCATCAACCCGATCACCCGCGTATTGATTCCGATCGATATCGCGAATACGGACAACGCAAGCCTGCCAACCATCGCAGGTATCGTCGCCACGAGCGGCGGTGCGTTTGATCACAACCCGGATGACTTCGATCTGCTGTTGACCGCGTTGCAAGCCGCTGATCTCGTGGGTGCCGTCGATAACGTCGATGCGCAGGTGACGGTTTTGGCGCCGAATGATCGCGCCTTTATTCGCCTGGCGAGAGACTTTGGGTATCATGGTCACGACGAGGCGGGCGCTTTTCAGACCATCGTCGAAACGTTGACGGTACTTGGCGACGGCGATCCTATCCCGGTGCTCGAAACCGTATTGCTCTACCACGTTTTGCCCGAAGCGTTACCGACCAAATCGGTGCTGGAGTCTGCCTCGCTCGACACTGTACAAGGCGCCACCATCTCACCTGATTTGGCAACTCGTCGTCTTGTCGACAATGAACCGGCATTGCGTGATCCGCGCGTGAAACTTGCCAGCAAAAGAAGCTTCCGGGCTTCCAACGGATTTGTGTCTACGATCAACCGAGTATTGATCCCGATCGACACGCCGATCCACTAAGCCTCTAATCGGCTAATGAGCCCCGTGTCCGCAAGTCGCGGGCGCGGGGTTTTTCTTTTCTACGTGTAACGGCGTCTGTTGCCGCTTCGTCGGAAAACCGCACCTTTTGCTGTAACCGTGGTCACACTAATGGGAACTCAAGGGGAAGTTGCTATGCGGGTGTTAATGATCGTTGTGATGTTTCTACCCACCGTCGCTGCGGCGGAGATTTTCACAGTAGATTTTGTCAAGGTGCTGAATGGTAATGAAGCCGAAGCCGTTTTCTATTATGAGGAAAACTGGAAGCGTCTCCGTGCCGCTGCTCTGGAGGCAGGCCATATCAGCTCGTACCAAATGCTGGTCAAGCGCAGCGACGAGGGCCGGGTCGATCTTCTGTTGGTTACGGGCTATGCCTCCGAGGCCGAGTTTGCAAACCGCGAAGCCAATTTTCGTTCCGTGATGAACACGCTGGGGTTTGACGGGCCGAGATTGAAAAACACGATCCCGCCCGATCAATTCCGAGCGCTGGTGGACGAGGCCGTTTACCAAGAAGAATAACGGCGCTCTATTCGCCGATGGGCGAGACGGCTAGATCACCAAACATCAAATCAAGATTCAGATCCAGCATCTGATTGGTGAGCATCTGTTGGCTCATGAGCTCGTTCATCTGTTTTGCGAGCACGTTCACTTTGACGGTCGCCGCCTCGGCGAACAGCTGCATCTGCGTGGCATATGGCGCTTTGGCAATCTGGCGACGTCTGGCAGTCGGGAATATCTCGGTACTTGGGATGAGACCGTTGTCCGCCATCATCCAGGTGATTCCGCCCCATTCGTAGAACGTGGTCGTTGGTAGTGCCACCGCATAGAGATTGAACTGATCGCTGTTCTTTGGCTGAGTCACCGTCATGAATATCACGAAATCAGCGCCGTCGATCGTCGTCCTGGTAAGCCCAGCCTTGAGATTCGAGCCATTCAGCCGCCGCCAGGCATCAATATCTGTCAGCGTCATCTTCGGTTGCAGCGTGAGACCCAAATCTTTAGCCAGGTCCAGGACCGCACCGTCATGGTCGTATACCTGATAGTCGGGTCCGGTGACTGCCTGCGTTGCGCGAGGCGAGTGTATATCGGCCAAATCCTGAAAAAACCATCGTGTTCCCGACTTGGCTTGCCAGGTGCTGACGGGAGTTGGTTCCGCGGCGCACATCAACGGTATGGACAATACAGCTGCTAGGACGGCGAACTTGGTTCGCGCTTGCTTGAGTTTTTGCATCTGCTGGGTCACTCGTGTTGTGGTCAATCATCCACGTGCAAAGATAACGCGAAGCGCGAGTCCGGGCAGACCTTGCTCTGCTGACTAAACAGGCAGGATAGTGTCGCCAATTCGATGTGGCTATTCTTCGAACTCAATCAATCATGAGCGTCTGATAACCCCGAGGCAGTGATTCGATCTGACGTATCTCGACGTTCTTATAAAACACTTCCGCGCCCTCCGATTGCAGTTGTATCCTGCCTTCGTCGAGCGGCACCACAACACCGTCTTTTTCGTAGCGCGAATTCTTGAGCACCATGACGACGTGGCCGTTGACGATATGCAGGCTTTGCCCTTCGAAGCAGATCAGCTCCAGCACCGTCCAACCATCTTTCGACTCATGATTATCACTGCGGATCACTAGTCCCGCGATGTCTTCACCATGGCCGACTTTGAGAAACGGTTGGGTCAGACTGGCGACGGGATTCATGATGTACTCAGGCGTATACGCACGGACATCCATCGCGGACGTCGCCTGGCTCCAGTAGTCACCCATATGACCTTCCATCACCTGAAATTCCTGAGCTTGCATCCAGCTGCGCCACCATTCCGCTCCATGAGGTCCTACGGAGTGATACAGGATGCCGCTGTCTCTCAACAGATCCTTGCGCGGATCCCACTTTTGCTCGCCCCACTTCACTTGCAGGCGCAAGTGGTAGTTTCGGTAACGCTGTTTTGTAATCAATGCGCCATAGATTTCACCGGAGATACGCAAGACGGTATCGCCGTCGACAATCTGCGTGCTGAACACCCTGTCCCCGGCTGGCTGGTTGAGTCCGATAGGCGCAACGTCGGGTTCGCTGCCGTCATACCCCGGCTCGAAGCGGTAGCTTAAGTAGTTATCCCAATGCGTCAGATTCGAGTCGAGTAAGGGCTGCCAGCGCTCAGAGTTATCACTTGTCGAGTGCCAACTCGCACAGCCGGCAACCATCAGCACGACAACAGAAAAAGCTTGACGGCACTGACGGAAACGCATCGGCAAGGCCTTAGTTTTCCGTTGCGGTTTGTATTTCGATGATAGCGGCTTTGATGCGAAGCCCGCCCTTGGGTTTGGACAGTGTGACCTCGTAGTCTCCAGGGTCGAGCTCAAAATCCGAAACGGCACTCGTGTTCCACGTCATCTCAGGCGCTTCTCCCGTTTCGTATACACGTTGGCCGGGTATCTCCCTCGGCTCGTACACCGCCAATGGTATCGTTCGGCTGGTTGTCTCAACGCTAACTTCGATCCGAGCATTCGGTTGGTGAGCAGCATAAGCCAACCGAATGCTCAGGCGCGTTTTTTCAGGTACTCGAATGGGCCAAACAACGCTGCCGCCTGTCTGATCAGTCTCTACAATCCAGTCGCCGGCCCAGCCCGCTTTGCCCGCATAGTCAAAACCCGGTCCGCGTATGAGTGCTTCGTGAGCTGGCAAAACGACACTGTCCACTTGTGCCATCACCGGTGGTAGTGTCGCGAAGCCTCCTTCAGTGACATCTTCAAAATACTGATCGTAGGCTGATGATAATTTTTCTAACAAGGCCGGTTGATCGGCGCCGAGGTTGCGGCTCTGGGCGGGATCTTCGGAGAGACGATATAGCGCCCAGTTGTTTTCCGACTCTAGAACAGCCGTCCAATCACGGAAATGGACAACACCCGGCCAGGGAAAGATCGCTTGTTGATGTTCGCGCTGTGTGTTTCGGAAGTGACTGGAGAACAACATGCGTTCGCTGTCCGGCTGCCCGTTGAGTGACTTGACCAGGCTAACCCCGTCAATGCGACCAGTGTCTTTCAAAGGCACCTCGGCCAATTCAGCCAAAGTTGGCAGTATGTCGATGTGTTGCGCCAAGGCAGGAACGCGAATTCCTGCTTTGATGGCCGCTGGCCAGCGAACAATCATCGGAACCCGGATGCCGCCCTCCGTCAGGTTGCCCTTTTTACCTCGCCATTGGCCATTGAATCGTTTACTTCCGCCTGAATACGCAGGTCCGTTGTCGGAGAGAAACACAACGATCGTTTCATCGTCGATTTCGTGTTTCTCCAACGCACTCAATACTCTGCCCAGATTGTTGTCGATATCCTTGATCAAACCGTAGATCGCTGCATCAACGTCGTTAAGTCCTTTGCGTTTGAAGTGTGCGAAGTCACCGCTCCTTAGCTCGAAGGGGCTATGCGGTGTGTCGAAAGTGACAAGTGCCAGAAAGGGTTGATCCGTATCCTCAGTCATGAAATCGATAGCAGCGTCAGTGTACGCGTCGGTCACAAAGCCCTGAGTCTTGACGGTTCGTTCGTTGTGGAGCAGATCAGCATCGGTGTACCGGGTCAGATGTCCGCCCATGAATCCAAAGAATTCACCAAAGCCTTGGTCGATCGGTCTGTGCGGATATTGAGCGCCGTTGTGCCATTTGCCAAATAGGCCAGTTCGGTAGCCGGCTGCCCGGAAATGCTCAGCGATCGTAATTTCACTATCGCGAAATTTCTCGCCGCCGCGCGTGACACTCCAAACGCCCGTCCGCAGAAAGTGTCGACCTGTTAGCAGACTCGCTCTCGTAGAAGAGCAAACCGGGCTGACATAAAAGTGCTCGAACAAAGCACCCTCCGCAGCCAGTTGATCTATGGTCGGTGTCTCTATGATGCGATTACCATTAAGGCCAAAGTCCCCCCAGCCCTGATCGTCAGTCACCACGATCACGATGTTCGGATGGGCCTGGTTTGTGCTGACGCAGCCAACCAGACTCGTACCAAAAACAGCGACGATCAACGTGGCAAGTCTTAGCGTTGGTTAGGATCTCTTACATAGCGGAATACGACCATATTACTGTCCTGCGCTGTCATTACCAATTCTCATTCAGCGTTGCATCAATCTGTCCGAGAACCCAACAGCCATAACCAATCGTTGTCTTGCTATATCTCAGCAATTGAGGTCAGCGGGCCGTTAGTCAACAAAGTGTGGTTTCTTTCGAAGTGGCGTCCAAATCGTAGAAGACGACTCTCCTGCGTCACAAAGACTCTGCAAATGCGACGCGGTTGAATGCCTAGACTTGCAATCGTGCTTCGGCTGGTTTTTTATCGATAACTTCTGAGCGTGTGCGAGGAAGGTCATGCAGCGAATCGCTGAGACTTGTCGAGCGTTAAAAGCCATCGCCGTAACGGCGGCGACACTAGTGTTGACAGCATGCGGTGGCGGCGGCAATTCAACAACACCACCACCGACCGAGACGCAGCGCGTGGTCTTTGAGGATGCTGCTGCGTTGGCACCACAACGTGATTTGATCACAATGTTGATCGAGGACACGATGAACCTCGCGGCAGGGCAGATCGCCGTGACCACAGTCACGGCTGTGGTTCGTGATGATGCAACGCGCACGATTCCCGGCTACGGTCTTGGCGGTTATGCATTGAGCCCACAACGGATCGAGATCGTGATCGACGCCGATTTTCCCGATCTTGAGAATGTACTGTTGGAACGACTGCCGTATATCGTTGCACACGAGTTGCATCACACCGTTCGCCTGCGCGAGCCTGGAATCTACGAGAGCCTACTCGAAGCACTCATCTTCGAAGGTATGGCAGACCACTTTGCGGTCGAGCTGCTCGGCAGTGATCTTGCGCCCTGGAGTCTGGCGTTTCCAGAGTCAGAAACGGAAACCTATCTGTCGCTGGCTGCGCCACAGTTTGATCAGTCTTTCGATTTCGAGGCGTGGTTTTTCGGTGTCGGCACATCGCTGCCGCAATGGACCGGCTACACACTCGGTTATCGAATCCTGCGAGACTATTTCGAGGCCAATCCTCAGGAAAATGCTGTGACCTCAGTGAATGCGGCAGCGGAACAATTTCGGCCATCCGGCACTTGAACGGGCAGACTGCGGCGTACCAATGACAAAGAGCAGCAAAAATCGTCGCGAGTTTGTGCACGGCTTCCGCCCGCTGGCAGGCGCGGTGATCGGTGCTGGTTGTGGCTTGTCTTCCATTAGCTTCTACACACATGGTGCGTTTATTCCGGCTATTGCGGCGGATACCGGCTGGACGCGTGGGCAGCTACAACTCGGTGTCACGATCATGATTTTGATGGCGGTCGTCACGGCGCCGGTGGTTGGTCTGCTGGTGGATCGTTTTGGTGCCCGCCGTATCGCGCTCACCTCGATACCGCTGTACGGCATAACGCTGGCAGGCCTGTCACTCGCCACCGATTCCATTTGGACGTATTACCTTGGCTGGATTGTGATGGCTTTGTTATCGGCAGGCACGTTGCCGATCATCTGGACCCGAGTCGTCACCTCTTGGTTCCATGACTATCGCGGCATCGCGCTGGGCATCACGTTAGCGGGCACCGGCATCGCCGCGACACTGGCACCGTCGCTGGTGCTGCAATTGACTGCCGAGCACGGCTGGCGCGTCGCGTATGTCCTGCTGGCACTGATCGTCACCGTGATTGCGTTGCCATCGGTGTTCTTACTGTTTCGCGAGCCTGTCGCCAGCGAGACCAATGTGCAGTCCGGTAGCTCAGCTGTCGATGGTAAGTCACTGCGTGAGGCCAT
>JBCAZB010000014.1:0-16123 GCA_038533315.1 Pseudomonadota bacterium
AGCCACATCAAAACGCGTGCCTCGAGCCGTTTTCGGATCCGAATCGATCGTGATGGATCCACCAAACGTCTCGGCCAGCTTATGCAGTATCGCGAGTCCCATCCCGCTCCCCTCCACTTCATCCCGGGATCGCAGCGTCTGGAACATACCGAACACGCGATCGTGGAACTCCGTGGCGATGCCTGGACCATCATCGACGACACAGAGCCTTAGTTCGCTACCATGCAAAGCGACCTGCACATTGATTTGACCGCTGTCCCAATCATGATGCTTTTGCGCGTTGTCGATCAGATTGCGGATAACCTGAGATAACGGGGCGCTGTGGGCAAATACGGTGGGTACCGTGCCGTCCACATCCAGTGTAAACCCGGGCATCAGGATAGAGTCGCCAATGTCCTTGATCAATTTACCTGCATCGACCGGTTCGACATCCAGACCCACGCGACCAACGCGTGAGTACTCAAGTAGCGACGTGAGTAACGTGTCCAGCCGCTGGATTCTGCGTGACATCAGCGACAGATGGTCGCGACTTTGGGCGGGAATGGTATCGCCCAAGTCTTCTTTCAGAAATGACGACAAGTTTTCGATCGCGCGCAATGGCGCACGTAAGTCGTGCGACGCCACGTAAGCAAATTTATCGAGTTCCGCATTGACTTGCTCAAGCTCACCGGTGCGGCGCTGCAGCTTAAGCTCACTCTCTGAGAGTCTGACCGCATTCTCCCGAAACACTTCCAGTGCCTCACTGATCAACGCGAGTTCGTCACTACCGCCCTGCTCGATACTCACCGTCAGATCACCTTCTGACAACCGTGCTGTTGCTTCAGAGAGTTTTGCCAGTCGCCGCAGCAGGTTTTGGGTGACGTAACGATAGATAAAGGCGATAGCAACGAGAATACCGAGCACACCGACGATCAGTACGTTGCGATGCATGCGTGAGAACGCGCCGCTAGCAGCCGTCAATACCTCGCGCGTGGCGCGCACGTTGCGCTGCACTTCCTGCGCCAACAGGTTGTTGATTTCTGCAATGGCAAGACTCATTGCCTGCGTTGCATCTTGTCGTTCGCGTCCCGCCCGTATGCGTTCGAGCGCGACACCGAAAAGGCCCGCCTCATCAACGCCGGCGTCGTACATGATTCGCAGTGGTTCGGCTAGCGTCTGGGTGAGTTGCGAATCATCCAGCAAGGACACTTGCAGCACGATCTCACGCGTCATGCTCAGATAGTCGATGCGCACCGCATCGACAGCACGTTTCAGGGTCGCGTCCCTCAGGGCATTAAGAATCACACCAATATTGTCGGTCGCAAAACGCACTTCTACGCCCACTCTGGCGGCGAGGTCTGCGCGACCATTGGCAGCGGTATCAAAAGAGGAGACCACCGTGGCTACCTTATCCGTCGCATCGGTCACCGCCGCCAGCAACGACTCAATCTGCTGGTCTCGTTCGAGGCTGAGTCGCTGGCTTGTTCCCAGCGCTTCGGATGCACTCCTTAGTACGGCAGCGAGCGCCGTAAAACGGTTGGTGTCGGGTGTTGCCTGATCGCCCAATCGATCCAGTTCTCGGGCTGTATCGGCAATGCGTTCAATATCGGAGTTAACTGCACGTGACCATGACTCAAGATCAGCCTCATAATGAGGTTGCTCGTCCAGTCGAGCACGCAGCAATACGATCTGCTCTGTCAGCGTGACAACCGTGTCGGTAAATACGGTATTGCGGTCGGTCGCCATCTTCAAAGGCGCTTCGACGGACGGGCGCGATGACCACACGATTAATGCACTGACAATAGGCAGTAGCGCCAGAAAGAAAAAGGCACGCAGGAGCCTCTGGCGTATGCTGCTAGGACCAGGCGATGCACCGGCCGTATGAACACTGTCCTTGTTCAAATGTGGAACTCTTTTTTCTTACCGTCCGCGAACTCAGCCGGCTGGTAACGCGACTACGACAAAGGTAGATTAGTGACCTGCGCAAGGCAAGCACGAGAAGCTGGACGTATCATGGACAGAGATCGGCGTAGTGTGATGAAAGCAATCGCTGCAAGCGGCGGCGCAAGCGCGATTGGATGGGCGCCTGGATCGTCGGCAACGACAGACGACGGTAGCGCTCAAATCGTGGCGGATGTGCGAAGTCTTGCACAACGCGGCAAACAAAACCTGACGCTTCTACTGCCAGCGGGTAGCGAACCGAACGTACGACCAGTCATCGAACGGTTCGAAGCGGAGACTAGCGTATCCGTCACGGTGCGCCTGGCGCCCGTCGACGACATCAACACCGAGCTCTTGCTCACGTCGATGCAGCGTGACAATAGTCCGGATCTGGCGTTGGTCGCATCCTTCGGCTTACCCGACTTGGTGCAACGCAATGTTCTGCGACCGATTGATGATCTGGAGTCGCGCTATCCCGCAGCCGCAAGCATGCGCCGACAGTCGCTGTATCAGATCGCGGACGAGTTTGACGGGCATGCCTATGGCCCGCAATTCGATGGAGATTTGTATCTGCTGTTCTTCAATGCGGCGATACTGAATGATCCCGCTTTGCGCGATTCGTACGAGCGTCAATACGAACGCCCGTTCGGCGCAGCGACTCGCTGGCAAGATCTGGACCGCATGATGCAGTTGGTACACGAGTCCAACCGCGCGCTGCACGGCGGTGTGCTGTTCCGCACACCGCGCTACATCACATGGGAATTCTGGGCACGATTGCACGCGTCGGGCCAGTTGCCTTTCGATGATGACATGCGCCCAACGCTAAACTCGGTCAACAGCGTCCGGGCCATTGAAGCGATGATCGACGCGGGGCGCTGGCAACATCCGGACGTCGGTAGCGCAGGTTTGGTAGAGAACTGGCAGCTGTTCTGCGAGGGCCGCTCGTTGTGCCACATCGGCTGGGGTGGCAGCCAGAAGTATTTCCTTCAACACAAGACCGAACTTAGCGAGGGCGTCATTGTCGCGCAGTTACCAGGCCTTGATCAGGACGATGGCAAAACACCGCTACCCTTGTTCAATTGGGGTTGGAACTTTGCGATTCCGGCGCGCGCCGTCAACACCGAACTCGCCTTCCTATTTGCAGCTTTTGCCGTATCTCCCGACATCGCGGTGACGGCAGTGTCACAAGCAGACGGTTTTATCGACCCTTTCCAGCCAGGCCATTACAGCGATAAACGGATCGTGGCAACCTATGGCGACGCATTCCTGAAGACCCATGCCGACGGTATGCGGCGAGCGATCCCGGATCTCTATATCAAGGGTCATAGTGACTATATGGAAGCGCTGTCCAACGCGTTGACACTCGCGCATCGTGGCCAGATCAACGCAGTAGAGGCGGCGAACAGCGTTGTGATTCGTTGGGAGCGCATCACCGAGAGACTCGGACGATCCGCGCAAGCGCTGCAATGGCAACGACTAAAACAACAATATCCAGCAGGCCTGGTTGAGCGCCTTTCGTCATCCACGATATGATTGCGCTCTGGCAAGTAAGGACATCGCCATGCAAAACAGGCCAATTCGTCCAATCGAACTGTTGCTGGTCGAAGACGACGCCGTCGACCGGGAAGCGGTGCAGCGCGCGTTGGTGAAATTAAAGATCGCCAACTCCCTGCATATCGCTCATGACGGTATTGAGGCGCTGGAGAAACTACGCTCAGGCACCGTCAAGACACCGGTGATTATTCTGCTCGATATCAACATGCCGCGTATGAATGGGCTCGAGTTTCTGCGTGAGCTCCGGAAAGATCCGGACCATGCGCATCACATTGTGTTTGTACTAACGACGTCCGGCGACCAGAAAAGCATCTTCGATGCGTACAACCTCAATGTGCAGGCCTACATGCTGAAATCTAATGTGGGTGACGGGTTTATCCATGCGCTGGAATTGATCGAGCGCTACTGGCGTGTCGTCGAGATCCCGGACTAGACACGCGCTGTCATGAGCAAGGTCGGCGGCGGCTTCAAGAAAATCGGCTATACGCTGGCCACGGCACATAGAGCAGGAATCGCAAAAACCGGCAAAGCGCTACGTTCAAAAAACACCTGTAAAGCCTGCGCGTTCGGCATGGGCGGCCAACTGGGCGGCATGACCAATGAGGCGGGAGAATTTCCTTCGGTATGCAACAAGAGCGTTCAGGCGCAGTCCACTGATGTGCAACCAGCGATAGCTGATTCAGTGCTAACGCGACCGTTACCGCAACTCGCCGCGTTGAGCGCATACGATCTGGAGCATCTCGGCCGCCTTGCGACACCACTGCACAAGGCAGCGGGACACAATCACTTCACACCGATTTCGTGGTCATCAGCGACTACGCTCGCGGCCAATAGGCTACGCGCCTCAACGCCGGATCGGAGTTTTTTTTACGCGTCTGGGCGATCCTCCAACGAGGCCGGTTTCGTATTCCAGTTACTCGCGCGCTGCTACGGCACGAACCACGTCAATAACTGCTCTTACTATTGCCACCAGGCGACAGGCGTCGCACTGTCTCACACCATTGGTACCGGCACCGCCACCATCGAGCTCGATGATCTCGATCAGACCGATATGATTTTCGTCATCGGTGCTAATCCGGCGTCAAACCATCCGCGTTTCATCCACAAATTGGCAGCATGTCGAGAACGCGGCGGTCGCGTGGTTGTGATCAACCCGGCGAAAGAACCTGGCCTCGTTCGTTTCGCCGTGCCGAAAAGTCCGCGTTCGTTGTTGCGCGGAGGCACCGATATCGCATCGGACTATTTGCAGCCGAATATTGGTACAGACGCGACACTGCTCGCTGGCCTTGCCAAAGCGACGATGACACTCGACGACGCAGTCGATCGACGTTTTATCGATCGGCACACGACAAGCAGCGTCGCGTGGCAGGAGGAAATCGCCGCGTTGTCATGGGACGACATCACAGCAACCACCGGTGTCGCGCGTGCTGAGATTGAAGCGGTCGCGGCACACTATGCGGCTGCGAAACAGGTTGTCTTTGCGTGGGGTATGGGTGTGACTCATCACCTGCACGGCGTTAAGAATATCGAGTCGATCAGTAATCTCGCTCTGTTGCGAGGCATGATCGGCCGCCGCGGCGCGGGCTTGCTGCCACTGCGCGGTCATTCCAACGTGCAAGGCATCGGCACGATTGGCGTTAAGCCGGTACTGAGTGAAACGGTTTTGGAACGCCTGCAGTCATTTTTCGGTATTTCGACGCCAACGACACCGGGCTATGACACGATGGGGGCCATGCAAGCCGCAGCGCGTGGCGACATTGATACCGCGGTACTGCTTGGCGGCAACCTGCTGGCCGCCAATCCGAATCGTGACTGGGCGGACGCAGCTCTGAATCGGATTAAAACCCGCATCGCGCTAACCACAACGCTGAATGCGTCGCATGTCAACATCGATGATGACGCCGAACTGATCGTACTGCCAGTGTGTGCGCGTGACGAAGAATGGGAAGCCACGACGCAGGAGTCGATGTTCAATTTCGTCAGACTCAGCGATGGCCAGATTACGCGCCATGAGACGGTGCGGCCGGAGGTCGCGGTGCTCGTCGATATCGCCAACGTTTTGCTGCCCGACAGCCCGGTCGACTTTGACGCCTTTCGACAACATCGCAACATTCGTGAAGCGATCGCGGGGATCGTTCCCGGGATGGCAGCACTGAAGGACATCGACGTCGCGCGTCGTGAATTTCATATCGCAAACCGCCTACTACATGAGCCGACGTTCAACACGCATGATGGCAAAGCAGCATTCAGACTCTCGACGGTAACAAAACCGGATGCGACGACTCATGCATTTCGACTGGCTACGGTGCGCAGTGAAGGTCAGTTCAATTCGATCATCTATGAGGAGTCCGATACGTATCGCGACACCACGACGCGCTGGTGCGTCATGATGAATGCCAGCGATGCATCAGACGCGCGTTTGGCCGAAGGCGATCGCGTGACGCTGGTTTCCGATTATGGAGAGATGCGGGATGTGACAGTGTTCGTGCGTGATTTGCCGCGTGGCAACCTGATGGCGTACTACCCGGAAGCCAATGTACTGACCGGCACAACGGTCGACCCCGCCAGCCGTACCCCCGCGTTTAAACACACTGCGGTCTCACTGCAAACGTTGTAACGTTAATCCGCACTGGCCGGATGCGGAAAACAGTCCTCATCGCCCGGACGCGACGTCAGACAAGCAAAGTCCTTCTCAACCAAGATCGTGAGCGTCGCATCGGCTGCGATCGATAGCGACGCATCGATCGACACGTCATCGCCCTTCGCCCATTGCATCACCGTTGGGGCAGGTGCATCGATAAGCACCGCGTTGTCCGAGATACGGGCCTGCCATTGCGGTGCCGCATGCTGCCGAAGAACGAATTGCAGGCTGCTGCCGCCAGGAAACCGCGTACGGTTGGCCACTGATCCGCCCTCAGCAACCTCAACCACTTCGCTCTGTGACAGGCGCAGACGTAGTGAATCTCCAAGCAGACGCGCTTTCATTTTGACTCTCACCGGATAGAGCGGTTGAGTGTATCAAGACACCGGCGCCGACGGTGGACTTGCAATGGATTGATCGCGCCAACAAGATGGCGCAAGAACGATTGACGGAGCCAAAACCATGCCAAGATGTTTGATCGCCATCTTCACCGCCGTATTGATTGCGCCACTAACCACCGCCATTGCAGACGACTGGCCTTACGCGGAAGACACACCCGTCATCACACCGGTTACTGTCGGACTCGCCGGTGAGAAGCCAGCAGACATTGTTCGCTATTTGCTCGCCAATGGTGCGTTGCGCGCACGCTTGTCTCCGGATGGCAGTCAGATCGCATTCTCATCGCGCATCACTGGCGAACCGCAACTATGGCTTGTTGATGCGTCGGGCGGCTGGCCCCAGCAGATCACGTTTGGCAGTGGTATCAGCTTCTTTGAATGGGCGCCGGATAGTGAGCATCTGGCGATTGGACGGGACGCCGATGGCAATGAACGCGATGGCTATTTCCTGATCGATTTGAGTGGTGAAAACGAAATTGAGCTGCTGCCGCAAAGCGACGCGTACCGACAGTTCGGTGAGTTTTCTCGGGATGGTGCCGAGATCGTATTTTCATCGACCGAACGTAACGGCCGAGACTTTGATATCTACGTGTACGACATCGCAGCCGGTGAGCAACGACGTATCTACGAGGGTACTTTTGGCTTTTACCCGGCTGCCTGGCAACCGGGCGGCGATCTGATGCTCGTCGATGAAACGCGCGGGGAGGACGGTAACGATGTTCACGTACTGAATATGCGCACCGGCGAAATCGAGCCGCTCTTCCAACCGTCGGTCTCAGCGGCATACGATGACTACGCGTGGACAGCCGATGGCAGCGGCTTTTACCTCGCGACCAATCAGGACCGTGAATACATGGGACTTGCCTTGTACGATCTCGCGAGTGGTTCGCTACGCTGGGTGGATACCCCAGACGCCGATGTTGAGAACGTCAGTCTCAGCGGCAGCGGTCGTTATCTCGCGTGGACCCGCAATGAAGATGGCTTTGCCAAGCTGCAAGTCCGTGATTTGAAAACACAGCGAATGGTAGAGGTACCCGCCCTGCCCGATGGTGTTTATACCAGCGCTTTCGCGAGCGACAGCGACGATCTTGTGATTCACATTTCCGGTCCGACCAGCGCTGGCGACGTCTTCACGTGGCGCCCCGATGCCACGCGCACAACCCACGCCGTAAAGGCATCACTGGCGGGTCTTGGCAGTGAGCACTTTGTCACGCCGGAGGTCGTACGCTTCCCGGCGCGGGATGGCGTCATGCTGCAGGGTTTGTTGTATCTGCCGACGCTGTCGCCGACTGACGCGACGCCACCGTTGGTCATCAACGTGCATGGTGGCCCAACGGCTCAGGCCAGACCTCGGTTTCGCCCGCAGCTGCAATATCTCGTCAACACCGGTATCGCGGTGCTCGACGTCAATGTCCGTGGCTCAACCGGCTTCGGCAAAACCTATGCGCGGCTCGATAATCAGGAAAAAAGACTCGACTCGGTCCGCGATCTGGTCGACACCGTTGCTTTTTTCGCAAACGATGAGCGCATCAATGGCAACCGCGTTGCTGTGATGGGTGGCAGCTACGGCGGATACATGGTCAATGCCGTGCTGGGCAGTTTCCCCGGTGTCTTCGATGCCGGTGTTTCGATGGTCGGTGTGTCCGATTGGGTACGCGCGCTGCAGGATGCGTCGCCTGGCTTGAAGGCATCCGACCGCATCGAGTATGGCGATATCAGTGAACAACGTTGGATAGATTTCTATCGCGAGAATTCGCCGATCAACAACGCGCAAAATATCGACGTGCCCCTGTTGGTCGAACACGGTGTGAATGATCCTCGCGATCCAGTGACCGAGTCTGATCGACTGGTGCAGAAAATACGCGACAACGGCGGCGATGTGCGCTACCTGCGCTTTCCGGACGAAGGGCACTCGCTGTCGAAACAACCGAATCGCGTTGCCTTTTATCGCGCCATGGCGGAGTTTCTGGCAGACACACTACAACCACAGGATCGCCGCGACAATTTGTAACAAAGACATCGCGTTTTCGTGACTGACTTAACAAAACATCGAGGGCTGGCTTGCTAACATCCTGTTTGTCATACAGTTTGCCAGCGGACGGTAAACCGTTGCACAGCTTGTTTTGTCAACGGATCTCTATCGTCACATGCGTCAACTTGTCGTATTCCTACTCGGCTGTTTGTGGGCCACGAACGTCGTTTGGGCGGGCCAGTGTGCCAACCCAGGCGTCGATGGCATTGGCCCGTCGGGCGGCGGCATCGTCAATACCTACTACCCCGGCATCGGCAATGAGAATCCGGGCAGCACATCGCTGTCACTAGGCCCGGCGCGTGGTGCTACCAATCCCATCGCGGTCGGTGATTTGCTGCTCGTCATCCAGATGCAGCGCGCGACCTTCAACAGCAGCAATAATGCGAACTATGGCGATGGTAATGGGAACGGCAGCGGCTATACCGGCCTGACGACAACCGGTCGCTACGAGTTTGTACGCGCAGCCAACAACATCGGTCTTGGCGGCGGCACGCTAGCGCTCGCTCAGGGCCTGCAGTTTCGCTACCAGTCCCGCACGGCGAGAACCAACTCAGGGCAACGTAGCTATCAGGTCGTGCGTGTCCCGCAATACGCCAGTCTGACGTTATCCGGCACAATCACGGCGATCGAATGGAATGGCGCGACGGGTGGCGTCGCGAGTGTCGACGTTGCCGACACACTGACCTTTGCCGGCGGCATCATCGATGTAACAGGCACGGGCTTTCGCGGCGGCGGTGGACGCGGGTCCACTAGCGGCTCGGGCGCCAACACCGACTACCGTGTGGCGTCGACGAATGGTGCCAACGCCAGCAAGGGCGAAGGCATTGGTGGTACACCGCGTTTCGTTCATCGTGCAAACATCGTCACCGATCTGACAACGGAAGGGTACCCAAACGGTAGCTTCGCGCGCGGCGCACCCGGCAACGCCGGTGGTGGTGGCACGGATGGCCGACCCTCGATCAACGACCAAAATACCGGTGGCGGCGGCGGTGGCGGCTTCGCCGACGGCGGTCGCGGTGGTCATGCCTGGTGTCCGGGTGGCCCCTCCGTTTGCCCGCAAACAGGCGGCTTCGGCGGTACCGGTGTCACTGAGCAGGCAGTAGACCTGGCCGTCATGGGCGGTGGCGGTGGTGCCGGCACGACCAACAATCGCACGGGTACGCCGGGCAACGGGGTTGCCTCCAGCGGCGCCAGCGGTGGTGGCATTATCATTTTGCGTGCGGGCACGATCGCTGGCAGCGGCAACCTCATCGCCGATGGTGCGAGCGCGAACAACACGACCGGTAACGATGGGAGCGGCGGTGGTGGCGGCGGTGGCAGCATCATCGTCTCAGCGAACCAGTCGGCCATTACGTCACTCAGCGCTTCGGCGCGCGGTGGCGGCGGTGGTGATAACAATCGCAGCACGCCGCATGGTCCCGGTGGTGGCGGCGGTGGCGGCTACATCGGTGTATCGCCGGTACTTGGCGGCATCAGCGGCAATACCAGCGGAGGCGAGCCCGGAACCACCGATGGCAACCCCGCTCCGTTTACCGTCAACTATGGCGCGACAACCGGTAGCGCGGGTCTGCGTACCACCGTGAATCCCATCGGCATACCGGGTCTCTCCGGTGGTGCCGAATGCGACATCCTGATCAGTAAGTCGTTCGCCACCACGGTGACCACCACCAATACTCCGATTCGGCTCGCACTGACGCTGCAGAACCCGAACCCGACCGAGACCTATACCGCACTCGCAGTCACAGACAATTTGCCGGCCGATATGCTGGTTGCGCCGGTACCAAGTATCAGCAATGGCTGCGGTGGTAGTGTCGCGGCTAGCCCAGGCAGCAATACTGTCGCGTTGTCCGGCGGCAACTTAACCGCCAATGCGACGTGCGCCATCGAATTGGATGTGCTCGTGACGTCGAGCGGCGACGTCACCAACACGATCAATCCCGGTGATGCCAGTGCCGATGTCAGCGGCGTGTCGATCGACAACCAGATCGCAGACGACGCCACGCTGACCATCATTCCGCCGCTGGAGGTGACGAAGACCGTCAACATCTTCAACGATCCCGTCAGTACCGGAGGCGATGCCTATGCCATTCCCGGCGCGGTCATGGAATACGCGATTTCGATCACCAACAGCGGTACTGTCGCGATCGATAGTGACGGCATCACGTTGACCGATTTGATACCGGCTAACACCGTTTTCGTGAATGAGCCCATTGTCGCCGGATTACCGGTTGCACTGGACGACGGTGGCGTGAGCGGCCTGACGATTGCGGCCGCTAATATCGCATTCTCCGATGACGACGGTGCGACGTACGGTTATACGCCAGCGGCGGGTAATGATCCCGCTATCGATGCTGTGCGCATCGATCCGAGCGGTCAATTGGCGGCCGGCAGCAGCGCAACATTCCGTTTCCGGGTCGCGCTGCAATAATCAGCCTTTGGGCGGCAACGGCACCAGCACCGACGTGTTGTCGGTGTAGCGGCGAAACTCGGGATCATCGCCCCAGCGTTCTTCGGCGCGTGCCTCCAGCATCGGAATACCGCTGACTTTGGTCAACAGGAACGTCACGAATACGGGCGATATCAACGTCACCCATTGCCACCCCTGCAGCACCGGTAAGGCCATGACGGCAACACCCACCCAAAGCACGATTTCGCCAAAGTAATTCGGGTGCCGTGACCACGACCAAAGACCTGTCGTGATGAATTTACCGTGGTTGTCAGGATCAGATTTGAAGGCAGACTTCTGTCGATCAGCGATGGCTTCGATCAGGAAGCCAACCAACCAGATGCCAGCCCCGACCCAACCGAGAATCTCCATCGGCACGCGGGTTTCCGAGGTAATGATCGCGAGCGCGCACGCGGCAGTTAGCAATACCCACAAGCCCTGCAGCGTCCACGTCATGAAAAATCGCCACGGCCGAGTCTTGATGTCGTCAAATCGGCCGTCTTTACCATCCTTACTGATGCGCAGGAACAGGAAACTCGCCAGTCGTCCAGCCCACACCACGACCATGCCGGCGACAATAAAGGCGCGTTGGTCGAGCTCCTGAACGCTCAGGCACGCCACGGCTGTCACGGTCAGATACGTCAGCCCGCCGGTCAGATCGTAAAATTTCTCGGTTTGAGCGAATGCCGAGGGCACAAACACCAGCCAGTTGATGACAAAGGCCAGTGCACCGCACAGTGCGAAGATTGGCCATCCGGCAACCGCCTGACTGCCATCGCTGCCGGCGATGGCGACGCCTGCGCCAATCGCGATGCTGATCAAGACGGCAACGGTGATTTTCGAATTACTACGCTCGGACATGGCACTCTCTCTTTCGACGGAATCGTCCGTCATCGTCGGGACCGGGTGTAGCGCACTGTCCAAAGCCGCTACACTGTTCGGGCAGTTATTCGACAGGAACAGGTCAAGAGATGCAAATCAGTCAGGTAACCGCGGTCTTTGGGGCGACCGCTGGCAGCGCAGATGACAACGCGGTGAATACAGCCCTGATCACAAACGATGCGACCGTACTCGGCCTGTTGCTCGCCATACTAGCCGTCATTTTTTATACGTCGAGCAGCGACAACCCGAAGCTGAAGCGGTTCTACAGCATCGTGCCGATGCTACTGCTGTGTTATTTCGTGCCGTCGCTGTTGACCACCTTCGGCATCGTCGATGGCAATAAATCCAACCTCTATTTCGTCGCGTCGCGCTATCTGCTGCCCGCCTGCTTGGTGCTATTGACGCTCAGCGTGGACCTGAAGGAAATCGCCAAACTCGGTCGCAAGCCGTTAATCATGTTCGGCGTTGGTACGCTGAGTATCGTCATCGGCGGCCCACTCGCGATGATTTTTGTCAGCGCTGTGACACCGGATCTCGTCGGCGGGCAGGGCCCGGAAGCCGTTTGGCGCGGGCTCGCCACCGTCGCCGGCAGCTGGATCGGCGGTGGTGCGAATCAGGCCGCAATGTACGAAATATTTGAGCCAAGCGATGCGTTGTATTCCATCATGATTACGGTCGACGTTATCGTCGCCGAGGTCTGGATGGCCCTGATGCTAATCGGCATCGGACATCGCGAGCGCATCAATCGCTGGTTGAAAGCAGATGCAAGCAGCGTTGACGCATTGCGTGACAAAATGGAAGCCTACGGCCAGCGAGTGGCACGAATACCGACGACGACCGATTTCATGGTCATTCTTGGTATCGGTTTTGCTGCCACCGCTTTAGCGCACGGTATTGCCGACTCTTTGGCACCTGCGCTCGCAAACGTCGATGAGCAAATGGTCCTGTTTGGCGTTGAATCGCCGCTTAGTAAGCTCAGCCTGACCTCAAAATTTTTCTGGTTAATCATTATCGCGACTGCGATTGGTGTCGCGCTGTCCTTCACAAAACTGCGCGATTACGAAGGCGCAGGTGCATCGAAAATTGGCACGGTATTTATTTTTGTGCTGGTCGCGACGATCGGCATGAAGATGGACATTAGAGCCATTGCAGAACACTGGCAGTTGTTTATCGTTGGCGCCATCTGGATGGTCATCCACGTTGTCGCGCTGATCGTCACCGCCAAACTGATCCGAGCGCCCTACTTTTTCCTTGCCATCGGCTCCAAAGCCAACATCGGCGGCGCGGCCTCCGCGCCGGTACTCGCGGCGGCGTTTCATCCAGCCCTCGCCCCGGTCGGCGTGTTGCTGGCCGTGTTCGGCTATGTGGTTGGAACCGGTGCCGCCTGGCTTTGTGCGCAACTCATGCAGCTGGTCGCTCCCGGCTGATACGCAGCATTTAGTCCGAGAACGAATGTTGTGCAGAAAAACTCGACTCGAAACGCAGCGGCTCGCTACTGAACGGACAATCGAAGGCCAACGATGCGCTGACTAGCTGCAGGTCTTCGTCCTCTGTCTCCGCGTCGCCATAGAGCCGATCCCCGATGATTGGCCAACCCGCCGCAGCGAGATGGCGACGCGCTTGATGTTTGCGCCCGGTATGTAGCGCGACTTTGAGCACCGTGCGATGTCGCTCGACATCTTGCCGTAGCAAGCTGATTGTCGAACGCGCTGGCTTGCCATCGATCGCATCAGTGGCCTCAAGTGGAAAAGCCGTGGTCGATGGCAAACCTGTAATCGTTGCGTGATAAATTTTCTCGACCCGACGAGTCTTGAATAAATCCGACAGAGCGGCTGCTGCGTGTTTGTTATGTGCGATCAGCATCACACCGCGGGTCGCGCGATCGAGCCGGTGAACGACAAAGGTCGGTAGTTGCAATGCCTGCTCCACCAAACGGGTCATTGCGCAATGATCGCCCCAACGTGTGCCATGCGACCACACACCATATGGCTTGTCCCAGACGCTGTAGGCGTCGCGGTGCTCAATAAGCGCGGGTGAACTGACGCGCTGCGCCAAAACCGCCTCATCGTAGTAGCAATGCAGTGTGTCACCGCACTGCAGGCGTCGCTTATGCCGCCGTAAACGCTGAGTGTGGCCCGCGCGCGTCAACCAGACAGCACCGGCTTGCATTGTACGTTTGATCTCGCCAATCGAAAGCCCGGTCACATTCGCCAGCACGTGCGTCGCGGCAAGCGTGTCATCGGTGACGGACACATGCTGTTCGAAGGACTCGTGTAAATCGGTCATAGACACGGGATAATACCGTGTGTGTCGTCCTGTTCGGTGAGCAATGCGTATGCGTCGGTACTCAGCACTTTTTGCAGCGATGTTGCCGCTTTTGTTCGGTTGTCGTCAGCAACCGCCGGCAATGATAGAACTCAAGTCGCCAGCAGCCGCGCACAGCGCGCTACCTCACTTGGCTGTCAGCGAAAGTGGCGCCGTGGTCTTGAGCTGGGTGGAAACCCAAGAAGACTCCGCAGCCCTAAAGTTCTCCGTGCTAAACGACTCGAGCTGGTCTCCCGCTCGCGTCATCGCGAGCGGTGACGACTGGTTCATCAACTGGGCCGACTTTCCGTCAGTGCAGCCTTTCGGTGAGCGTGGCCTCGCCGCACACTGGCTGGTCAAAAAACCAGGTAGCACCTACAGCTACGATATTGCGATGGCTTTCTCTACCGACGGCGGTCAACAGTGGTCAATCCCGATCACGCCACACCGGGATGGCACACCGACCGAGCATGGCTTTGTTAGTCTCTATCCCACCGACGATGGTGTCGGCGCGATCTGGCTGGATGGACGGGAGACTGGCGGTGGCCACGATCATGACCAGAATCACGCTGCCGCATCGGGTTCGATGACGCTGCGCCATGCGCATATCGCGAGTGATGGAGCGTTAAGCGAAGAATCCGTCATCGACTCACGCGTGTGCGACTGCTGTCAGACGGACATCACGCTAATCGATGGCGAGCCTTTGGCCGTCTATCGCGACCGCAGCGATACAGAAATACGCGATACGTTTTATAACGCACGACGCGATGGACGCTGGCAAACCGGACGCCCTGTGAACGACGAACAGTGGATGATCGACGGTTGCCCGGTCAATGGCCCCGCCGTTGACAGTCGTGCTCAGCAGGTGGCCGTGGCTTGGTACACCGAAGCTAGCGGCAGCGCCAGCGTGCGCACGAGTCAATCATCAGACGGCGGACAGCAATTCGCACACGCGACGATCCTGGATGACGCCAATCCGATCGGCCGAGTGGATGTCGCCCACCTGCCGAATAATGCCTACCTCGTGAGCTGGATCGGTCGCACCGACGCGGGCGACACGGCCCTGCTAGCGCAACGTGTGGACTACGATGGCACACGATCGGCGCGACGCGTCATCGCACCGATGGACGCCGCTCGTCGTTCTGGGTTCCCACAACTGATTGTCCATGACGGTAGCGCCGTCGTTGCCTGGACGAACATAAACAACGGCCAAAAACAGGTGCTGACGCGGATTATCGCGATCGATCGATTCTTCTGAAACAATCGCGCCTGACGCGCGCTTGAACAGCGGTCTCGCCTGCGATCACCACCCTGACATGAACTATGTCAAACCATTTGACAGCGCTGTCAAAATCACGTCATTTGCGCTATGCTTATCTTACTTCGGGGGGTATCAACATGCGCAGAAACTGCGCATGTTTTGTCTAGTATGGCCGTGTCGATTGATGTCGTTTCGACAACACTGACACAAGCCGCCATGCCGTCGCACACCGACCTGAAGCTTTGTATGTTGCCGTGAGGGGGTCACAGCACATACCGACGTCAGGGACACAACACCATGGCTACAACTGAGCAACACATATTCGAAAAAGCGGATCAAGACGTTCGCGGCTACTTTACCGATATCGACGGCGAACGCTTTTACGCGATCGCAAACGTCGACGAGATGGCGGACTTCTTCATCAGCGTCGTGTCGCACTCCGACCACTGGCTTTTCGTATCGTCTAATGGGGCACTGACGGCCGGTCGCGTATCTCCGGATAACGCACTGTTTCCCTACGTCACCGTCGACAAGATTCACGACAGCCGTGGTGATACCGGTTGCGCCACTTTAATTCGCGTCACCGACGCGCAGGGCCGTGTACATGTTTGGGAACCCTTTGGCGCAATGCGCACGCCCGCCATTGCCAGCCGCACGCTGTATAAGAACACGCTCGGCAACCAAC
>JBCAZB010000015.1:0-15931 GCA_038533315.1 Pseudomonadota bacterium
ATGCCGAAGCGAGCCTTTGTCAGGCAGCCCAGCGGCCCGCGCAGTCCTTGTACGTTCGGCAGCACAGCGTCCTCCGGCAAACGGACGTTGTCGAGGAACAGCGCGCCGGTCAATGAAGCGCGTAGGGAAAACTTGTTGTGAATCTCCTGCACCGAGAAGCCGGGCGTGGAAGTCGGCACGATAAAACCGCGTATGCCTTGTTCAGTCATCGCCCAAACCACCGCAACATCAGCGATCGGTGAGTTCGTGATCCACATCTTCGAGCCGTTGAGGACCCAATCGTCGCCGTCGCGCTTCGCGACGGTCTTCATATTGCCGGGGTCGGACCCACCATGAGACTCGGTCAGACCAAAGCAGCCGACGGCCTCACCGCTGGCCAGTTTAGGCAGCCACTCTTCTTTTTGTGCGTCGGAACCATAAGCATGTATCGGATGCATGACCAAACTGGATTGCACCGAAACAAAACTGCGAATGCCGCTGTCCCCGCGCTCCAGCTCTTGGCAGATCAGTCCATAGGCGGTATTGCTCATGCCGGCACAGCCATAGCCGTCGATTGTGCTACCGAGCAGTCCCAATGCGGCGAATTCGCTGATCAACTCGCGCGGGAATGTGTGGTTGTCGAAATGCTCGCGGATGTCGGGCAGCACTTTGTCATTTACAAAGCGTGCGACCGTGTCCTGCACCATCGCCTCTTCGTCGGTCAACAGACTCCGAATATCGTACATATCCAGCGGATCGATGCTACTGCTGGGCTTTTTCTGGGTATCCAATGGTGTTGCGCTTGCCACGGTCTGACTCCGGCGAAAGATGTTTGCTAGTGGTTGCGATAGTAACAGAATGACGGTGATTACTCAGTCTGTGCGCCCTGTCGCAGAATGCAGACGGGCGTTAAGTGTTTGTTCAGGTTTGGGGCCTAAACTGAACGCATGGTTTGATACAATTCAGCCTGAATTATTCGTAGAGAAATGCAGGAGCATTTAACAATGAATTTAAAAAAGATCCGTATGATTTCTGTCCTGACCGGTGCGGCTGTCGTCGCCAGCGCCTGCACGACACTGGATCCCTACACGCGTGAGGAGAAGACCAGCCAAGCGACGCGTGGTGCACTGATTGGTGCAGCCGCAGGGGCAGTTGTTGGCCTGATCTCCGGTGACGATGCGGTAGAGCGTCGGCAGCGCGCACTGATCGGCGCAGGTATTGGTGCGCTGGCCGGCGGAGCGGTTGGTGTTTATATGGATAACCAGGAAGCCGAGTTGCGCGCTGAACTGGAAAGCACTGGCGTCAGCGTAACGCGCATCGGCGACAACATTACGTTGAATATGCCCGGCAATGTCACGTTTGCCACCAACAGCTCTAGTCTGAACCCGGCGTTCTTCGACGTGCTGGGAAGCGTTGGCAAGGTGCTTGGCAAGTACGACAAGACGATTGTCGAAGTGGCTGGTCACACCGATAGCGATGGTTCTGTAGAGTACAACCAGACGCTGTCTGAGCAGCGTGCCGGTTCTGTTGCGGCCTACCTGCGCAATCAAGGTGTCTTGAACGAGCGCATCATCACGATTGGCCAGGGTGAGTTACGTCCGGTGGCCGGCAACGATACGGCCGCTGGCAAACAGGCCAACCGTCGAGTTGAGCTGACATTGGTACCTGTCACCGGCTAACTTGTCGCTAACGCGTCACGCGTGACAAACTGCGGCGAGCAACTAACTCACGTTGGTTGTTCGCCGTTTTTTTTGGGGTTAGTTAATGAACCGAAAGACACAACGCGCATTGATCGCTGCGATCGCGGCTTTTGTCGCGGCTATTGTCAGCGCACTTGGGCCGAAGTTCGGACTGGGAGGCGCGGATGGCGTAGAAGACTGGAGCCAGTCCCGCGATGAGGCCTGGGTCACGTTTACGGCCGACGTCTACCGATTGCTACCCGATGACAACAAGGGCTCGCGACACCAGCGCTTTCTGGTGCGCACGCCCGGCGGTCAGTCTCTCCTTATCGCTCACAATATCGATCTCGCTGATCGAGCGCCGATCGAACTCGGCAGCAATGTCGAGATTCACGGGCAGTTTGAATGGACCGAGAAGGGCGGTGTTGTTCACTGGACGCACCATGACCCGCGCGGCCGACACGACGGTGGCTATATCACGGTCAACGGGCAGACGGTGCGCTAGCCAGCTAGCTGCGCCCGCGCTTTTTGCGTATCCTCGCCGCCTTCAGATAGCCGAGCGGGTAGCGAGATGGCCACACTAATCGATGGTAAGCAGCAGGCGGCGGAGCTGCGTCGTACGGTCACAAACAATACGGCAGCGCTCGTTGAAACCCATGGTGTACAGCCCGGTCTAGCCGTGGTTATCGTCGGTGATGATCCCGCTAGCCAGGTCTATGTCCGCAACAAGGGCCGGCTCGCGGAAGAGGTAGGTTTTCAGTCGTTCACGCATCGCCTGCCGGAGGCAACGACACAAGCAGAGCTCGAGACGGTCATCGATGCGCTCAACGCGGATGCGGCGGTGCACGGGATCCTCGTGCAGCTACCCTTACCAGCACAGATCGATGAGCAGGCGGTGATTGATCGGATCGCGGTCGAGAAGGATGTGGATGGCTTTCATATCGAGAACGTCGGTCGCCTGTCGACCGGTATGACCGGATTCGTGCCGTGCACGCCACTCGGGTGTCTCAAAATGATTCGCGGCACGGGTGTTGAGCTTGCCGGATTGAATGCAGTCGTTGTTGGTCGGTCCAATATTGTCGGTAAACCGATGGCAGCGTTGTTGCTGGCAGAGAGCTGCACGGTGACCATTGCCCATTCGCGCACGCGCGATTTGCCGGGTCTGTGTCGGCAAGCGGATATTCTGGTTGCCGCAGTGGGCCGACCAGGATTGATCGAAGGCGACTGGGTCAAACCTGGCGCTATTGTGATCGATGTCGGTATCAATCGTATCGTCAGCGAGGACGGCCAGAGCAGACTCACCGGCGACGTTGATTTCGAGGCCGCTGAACGCGTCGCGGGTTTCATCACCCCTGTGCCAGGCGGTGTCGGACCGATGACGATTGCCTGCCTGCTCGCGAATACGCTGCAGGCTGCACAACGCGCGGCGAACGTCCCCGGCTGAGCGACGCGACCTAATCTAATTGTCCGCCGGCGTTCGCTCATAAAAAAAGCGCGCCACGA
Source organism: Pseudomonadota bacterium (assembly GCA_038533315.1). GTDB lineage: Bacteria > Pseudomonadota > Gammaproteobacteria > Steroidobacterales > Woeseiaceae > CALBPI01. The sequence goes on from JBCAZB010000015.1 coordinate 3,162, forward strand.
CTAACGTCATGACGCGCTGTTTCTTTGCTGAAGACTGCTTGGCTTAAGCCGCCATCGCCACCTTCAATTTCTTGATTGCTGCGTTTTCGATCTGTCGGATCCGCTCTGCGGAGACGTCATAGCGTGCCGCCAACTCGTGCAGCGTTGACTTGTTTTCTGACAGCCAGCGCTGCTGCAGGATGTCACGGCTGCGATCGTCGAGACCTTGCAGCGCTACCGTCAAACGTTGGCTCGCGTCCTGTTGCCAGTCGGCGCTTTCCACAAGATCTGCCGGGTCGGCATCTTCGCTCTCCAAAAACGCGGCCGGCGCGAAGGTTTTCTCTTCGTCATCGGTTGGGCCAAGGTCGAACGTGGCATCGCGCGCTGACAGACGTTTTTCCATTTCTGTCACTACGCGTTCGGTTACGCCAAGATCTTTCGCGACCGCTGCGGTCTCTTCCGCCGACAGCCAGCTCAGGTTTTTCTTGGCTTTGCGTAGATTGAAGAACAGCTTACGTTGGGCCTTGGTGGTCGCCACTTTAACGACGCGCCAATTGCGAAGCACAAACTCGTGAATCTCAGCGCGGATCCAATGTACGGCGAAAGAGACGAGACGCACACCGACGTCTGGGTCAAAGCGCTTAACCGCCTTCATCAGGCCGACATTGCCTTCCTGAATCAGATCACCGATCGGCAGGCCATAGCCGCTGTAGCCTTTCGCAATGTGAACGACAAAGCGCAGGTGGGCCATGACCAGTTCGCGTGCCGCGTCCAGATTTTCGTTATCCAGAAAATCGCGCGCCAGCGCCTGTTCGTCTTCCTTGCTCAACACGGGCACAGCGCTGACAGCATGAATGTAACCATCCAGGCTGCCGACCGGACCGGTCAACATCAAGTCTTGGTTTTTCAAAGCAATAGCAGTTGTCATCGTTTCTCAATCCTTGGAAAGTAGTGGTTGCTGGTCATACAGACCGAGCAACGCCCTCATTTCTTACGCTAATCTTAGCACTCCCGGGGTTAGAGTGCTAAGTCATCGGTTAGTTTCGACGAAAATTGAGAAATAGATCAAAATTGGCTGGAAAAGACCTTATATGGTTAAAATACGCCGCATGTGGCGAGTCGTTGCGAACCATGAGCCGCCTAGGCCCAAAGCGAGCCCTGTCCCGACCACAATCAAGGATTCTTTGGCACTGAGCCCGCTAAGACTGAACCGACTGCCATATTGGCCCGCCAATTCGCTGACCGGCCCCGATAGCAGTACCAGCCCGATGCTCACGACCGCCAGAGCGAGCAGACCACCGCCAAGGCCGTACCAGAAACCGGTATACAGGAAAGGACGGCGAATAAAGCCGTCGCTCGCCCCAATTAGCTGCATGATCTCGATCTCATCGCGACGATTCTGGATATCGAGCCGGATCGTGTTGCCGATGACGACCAGTAGTGCGATGCCGAGCAGGGCTGCCGTCATGAACAATGCGCGCCGCACCAGCTTGAGCATCGATTGGAAACGCGCCACCCATTCTGTATCGAGTTGCACGATGTCAGTTTCCGGCAGGCTGTCCATTTCCTGCTTCAGCAGAGCGCTGGCGTCAGCGCTAAGGCCGGCCAGCGGTCTCACCACCAAAGTATGCGGCAAGGGGTTCTCATCCAGCGCGTCGACGGCGTCGCCAAAACCGGAAAGCGCGGCGAACTCGGCGAGTGCCTCTTCTGCCGGGATTACTGTGACCTGTGCAATGTCGGCACGACCGTCGAGCAGCGTCGCGAGCGTACGCGCTTGATCTTCTTCGATATCAGGTTTCAGATAGAGTGAGAAATCCACGGCGCCGGCCCAACCGCCGGTTACCTGCAGCGCGTTCTTGATGACGATATGCAAGGCGCTCGGCAATGCGAGTGTAATCGCGATAACCGTAATCGTCAGGAACGCTGCCAGTGGTGCTTCGCGTAGTTTGCCGAGCGATGCGATCATCACCTGCAGGTGGCGTGTGAAATAGTTACCCATCAGTAGGGACCGCTCGCAGGCGCCGACTCGGCTGCACTATCGTATTCGAGGACCCCATCGCTAAGCGCAATATGTCGGTGTCCAAACTGCCCGATCAGCGCGAGATCATGGGACGCGATCAGCAATGTCACGCCGATCTCCCGGAAACGATCAAACAGGCGCATGATGCCGAGCGACAGCTCCGGATCGAGATTGCCGGTTGGCTCGTCGGCGATTACGATCTTGGGGCGGCCGACGATCGCGCGTGCGATACCGACACGTTGTTGCTCTCCGGACGAAAGCGTTTCCGGGCGCTGTTTTTCCTTGCGCAGCAAATCGACCGAATCGAGCGCGGCACGCACGCGTTTGCCTATCTCGCGGTGGCCCATGCCGGCGATGACCAGCGGCAATGCGACGTTGTCGAACACCGTTCGATCGAACAGCAGCTTGTGATCCTGAAATACCATCCCAAGGTCACGTCGATACGCCGGGATCTTGCCTTTGCGAATGCCACGCGTACTGCGATTGTCGACCAAGAGCTGCCCGCGCGTTGGTTTCTCGATCAAACCAATGAGCCGCAGTAACGTGCTTTTGCCCGCGCCTGAGTGTCCTGTGACGAACACGAGCTCGCCTTTGTCGATTTGCAGCGTCAGGTTTTTCAGGGCTTCCTGTCCGCCTGGGTAGCGTTTGCTGACGTTATCGAAACGAATCAATGCTGCTCTCCGAGCAGCGCTTCAGCATAACCCGCCGCGGCGAACGGCTGCATGTCATCGATATGTTCACCGATCCCGACGAAGCGCACCGGAATGCCGAGCTGATCAGCGATGGCGATAATCACGCCGCCTTTTGCGCTGCCATCCAGTTTCGTAACGGTAATCCCGGTCAGTGCCAGCGCCGCATTAAAGTCGCGCGCCTGTTGCAGTGCGTTCTGCCCTTGGCTGCCGTCGATTACCAGCATCACTTCGTGTGGTGCGGTATCGTCGTGACGTGCAATGACACGCTTCACTTTCGCGAGCTCGTCCATCAAGCCCTGCTGGCTTTGCAGTCGGCCTGCAGTATCAGCGATCAACACATCGATGCCGCGCGCCTTGGCAGCCGACATCGCATCGAACACGACTGCAGCCGGGTCCGCGCCGCTGGTCTGCGCGATGACAGGCACATCATTACGCTCACCCCAGGTCTGCAGCTGCTCAACAGCCGCCGCACGGAACGTGTCGGCGGCAGCCAACATCACCGACAACCCCTGTTGTTGTAGCTTCTTGGCGAGCTTTCCTGCTGTCGTCGTCTTACCTGCACCGTTCACGCCGACCATCAGAATCACCCACGGCCGTTCTGAGCCTATTTCTAGCGGTTGTTCGCTGGGCTTAAGGAGGTCTGTCAACGTATTGTGCAGCCCTTCCCGCAGTGCCTCGATATCCTTCTTGTCCTTGCGGGCGAGCGACTTGTTGAGCTGCGCCATGGCCTTCTCGGTCGTTTCGACGCCGACATCCGCCATTAAAAGACGTGTTTCGATTTCTTCCAGGACGTCATCGTCGATCCGGCCGCCGGGCATCAGCTCGGTAATGTCGCGCGTGAGCCAGGAGTCGCCCCGATTGAGGCGGGCGCGCATGCGCTTGAAGAAGCCAGGTTTGGCGTCAGACATCAATGCAGTCCGGGGATTTGAAAACAGCCGCCATGCTACCAGTGGGAGGTGGGTGTTTAGAAGCCCGAGATTGAATGGTTCCAGACTCTTCGCTGATGTTGTGGACGCAACCCGGTTCATTTTGTTCGTTCAATACTATTCGCTCTCAAAACGACCCAGGTTGCTAAGAACCCGACGCTTCCCGCGAATCGATTGATGCCCGCTCGATCAGGCGACGTACGGTCGCAAGGCTGATCGTGAGGCCACCATTCCCTCGGGCTGACAAATGCAGAGAGCTGATGGCGCAGGGCAATGCAATCCGGTTCATTTTGTTCGCTCAATACGATTCGCTCACAAAACGACCCGGATTGCTAAGAGCGTCACACATCTCGCGAACTTATTGATGCCCGTTCTATCGGGCGACGCAGGGTCATGGAACAGGTCATGACGTTGTTTTTCGAACGAATCTCATTGAGTGAGAAAAGCAGATCGCTGGCGGCGATCAGCCGTCGTCTGGTTGGCGATGCCATCAGGAGCTGACTGTCTCTGCTGGCTGCAGGTACACGCTCCTCGTTACACTAGCGCCATGGCAGGAAACAGAAAGCAGGGACAGGTTCGGATCATCGGCGGCGACTGGCGTGGTCGGAAACTGCCTGTGGCCGATCGGCCTGGTCTGCGTCCGACGTCGGATCGTATTCGCGAGACGGTGTTTAACTGGTTGCAGCATCGCGTCGTGGGTGCGCGTGTACTGGATGCGTTTGCGGGCAGTGGGGCGCTCGCTTTCGAGGCGCTGTCGCGTGGTGCGCGTCATGCGGACCTCATCGAAGCGGATCGAGATGTCGCGGCAACGCTTAACAGATATATCAAACTGTTGGACGCTACTGCACGTGTTCTGAATAGTGATAGCTACGTTCACCTGCAACAAGCCGCTACCGCGACCTACGATCTCGTGTTCCTCGATCCCCCGTTTGCGGATGTCGATCTGTCGGTGCTATTACTCGCGCTGGCCGAGCACGGCTGGCTGGCACCCGAAGCCGTCGTTTACATCGAACAACCTCGTGACCGGGAGCTCTTACTGCCCGCCGGTTGGGAAGCGTGGCGAGAAAAGCGTGCCGGCGGTGTACAATTTGGGTTGTTCATGAATGTGGTCGAGGGGGTCACATGAAACCAGTATGTGCGATGTATCCGGGAACGTTCGATCCCATAACGCACGGCCACGAAGATCTCGTTAAGCGCGCCGCGAATCTGTTCTCGAAAGTCGTCGTTGCCATTGCGGCCAATCCCGGCAAATCACCGATGTTCACGCTCGATGAGCGAGTCGATATGGCGCGCCACGTCTTGCGTGATCTCGATAATGTCACCGTGGAGGGTTATCACGGTCTGACGATCCAGTTTGCCGAAGAGAAAGGGCTCGGTGTCATTGTCCGTGGCCTGCGCGCGGTCTCCGATTTCGAATACGAGTTTCAGCTCGCCAATATGAACCGCCATTTGACGCCAGAAGTCGAAAGCGCCTTTCTGACGCCGCAGGATAAATACTCCTACATTTCTTCGTCGCTAGTCCGCGAGATCGCGAAACTGGGCGGCGATGTCAGCGAGTTCGTATCGCCGATCGTACGTGACGCCCTGGCCGCTAAGTCTGGCAGTTAGTGCAATAAAACGTCGAGCGCTGGCCGATAACGCGCTGTGTCATCGGTTTCTCACACACGGTACACGGCTCGCCGCCGCGGCCGTAAGCCAACAGCTCTTGTGTGAAATAGCCGGGGCTGCCGTCACTGCCATAGAAGTCTCGTAGCGTCGTGCCACCGGCTTCGATGGCTTTGGCCAACACCCGTTTGATCTCATCGGCCAGCCGCTGCATGCGCGCCCGAGACACTTTGCCGGCGGGCTTGAGCGGGTGGATACGGGCGCGGAACAGCGCCTCGCTCGCGTAGATATTGCCAACCCCGACCACGATTTTGGCGTCCATGATGAACGCCTTGATCGCCACGCGACGTCCGCGCGCCCGTTGCCACAAGTGATCCCCATCAAAATCGTCGGATAGTGGCTCAGGCCCGAGCGATGCGACCAGCGGATGCGCTTCGGGTGTGGTGCTAAACAACACGCTGCCAAAGCGGCGGGGATCATTGAGCCTGAGAACATGGTCATTATCGAGCACGATGTCGACATGATCGTGCTTTTTACGTGGTGTTGAAGACGGCATCACTTGCAGCCGGCCTGACATGCCCAAATGTAGTATCAAGTGTCCAGGCTTTGCGTCGATAAAAAGGTACTTGGCGCGGCGACGTACGTCGCTGATGGTGTGCCCCACCATTTGCTGCATCGCATCAACCGGTACAGGCCAGCGCAGACGCGGCTCGTGGACATGAATGGCCTCGATGCGCCGATTGCGCACATGAGGCAACACACCGCGTCGTGTCGTTTCGACTTCAGGTAACTCAGGCATGGGTCTGTGTCAGGGTTTTGTGAACCGGAACGCGTGCGTCGCGATTCGAGAGGTTTATAGTGGCCCGATAGTTTGACATACTCAGCGGCCGACAGGCGTCCGATAACCGACGCCGCAATCCAGCAGGAAAGGTGCAATGGATCAACTCGTCGAATTCTTTATGACTTATCTCTACGGTGGCTTGCTCGATCTGAGCCCATGGGGCTATGTGCTCGCAAGCTTCATCATGCTGCAAATTTCAATGATGGCCGTGACGCTTTATTTGCATCGCGATCAGGCGCATCGCTCGCTCGATCTGCATCCGGCGCTACGCCACTTTTTCCGGTTCTGGATCTGGTGCACATCCGGCATGCTGACTCGCGAGTGGGTCGCCGTGCATCGCAAGCATCACGCGTATTGTGAAACTGAAGACGATCCGCACAGTCCGCAAATCTACGGCCTGAAAAAGGTTCTGCTGGAAGGCGCGGAGCTCTATCGCGATGAGAAGAACAATCGTGAGACGGTCGAGAAGTACGGCCGCGGCACGCCGGATGACTGGCTGGAGCGCAACGTCTACGAGAAAGTGCCATACGGCGGCATCATTCTATTGGTCCTCGCTGACCTGTTTTTCTTTGGCGTGCCAGGCATCATCCTGATCGCGGTACAGCTCGTTTCCATGCCGTTGTTCGCGGCAGGCATCATCAACGGTGTCGGTCACCACACCGGCTACCGCAATTTCGAGTGCGACGATGCGGCGCGCAACCTGGTGCCCTGGGGCTTCCTGGTCGGTGGCGAAGAGTTGCACAACAACCATCACGCTTTCCCGACCTCCGCGAAGTTCTCGATGCGCCCGTGGGAGTTCGACATCGGCTGGATGTACATCACCATCTTCAAGACGTTTGGTCTGGCCAAGGTCAAGAAAGTGGCGCCTCAGCCCGAGCGCGATGTCCCCGCGACGGAAATTGGCCTCGAGCAGGTGCGCGCGATTATTGTGAACCGCATGCACGTACTGCGTGATTACACCCGTGAGGTGACGCTGCCGACGCTGGATATCGAGAAATCCAAAGGTGCGGAGTGGCTGCGCAAGGCACGCAAAGTGCTGGTGCGTCAGCCCGCGTTGCTCGACGCGAAGGCGCGTCAGCGCCTGGATCAGATTCTTGAGAACAGCAGCGCATTGCGCACCGTCCACGAGTTCCGCGACCGCCTGCAGCTGCTGTGGAAAAATGGCACAGCGATCAGCAACGATCGTCTCGTGGAGCAGCTCAAGCAGTGGTGTGAAGAGGCGGAAGCCAGCGGCATCCGCGTACTGCAGGACTTCTCTGATCGCGTGCGGGGTTACGCGATGAGCGCACAGCCGGCTCGCGCTTGATTAGCGACTAGTAGGCTAAAGCCACAAAAAAAGGCCGATGGAGCGTGAGCTCTATCGGCCTTTTCTTTGTCTGAGCGCTGAAGTTCAGCGCACGACCCGTTACTTGATCTTGGCTTCTTTGTAGATCACGTGCTTACGCACGACCGGGTCATATTTTTTCGTTTCCATCTTTTCAGGATGAAGACGCTTATTCTTGTGTGTGGTGTAGAAGTGGCCGGTACCGGCAGATGACACCAAACGAATCTTGTCACGCATATCCAAACCCTCCGTTATACGCGCTGACCCTGCTCACGCAGGTCGGCGACAACTTTCTCGATGCCATGCTTATCGATGATGCGCATTCCCTTGGTGGAGACACGCAGCTTCACATAGCGCTTCTCTGACTCCAGCCAGAAGCGGTGTGAGTGCAGATTCGGCAGAAAACGGCGGCGCGTCTTGTTGTGCGCGTGCGACACGTTGTTGCCGGACATTGGGCCTTTGCCGGTCACCTGACAGACTTTAGACATGATGTGTTCCTGAGTTTTCAAAGACGTAGCGATTCGCTCGTCTACTGTAATCCTGGCCGGTCAGAGCGCTGACAGGCGTAAAGAGCCGCAATTTATACCGGATCAGGCCTGTCATGGCAAGCCACCAGGGCGCTAAATCACACCGCGAGCGGCCAGCGAGACGGTCTCGGTGTCCCCGACCACAAAATGATCCAGCAGCCGGATATCGACCAGCGCCAGCGCGTCTCTGAGGCGGCGAGTGATGTGCTCATCGGCCTGGCTGGGCTCCGCGACGCCGGACGGGTGGTTGTGGGCCACGATGACCGCCGCCGCATTGTGCCGCAGCGATTGTTTGACGACCTCGCGCGGATAGACGCTGGTGCCGTCGATGGTGCCGCGAAACAGCTCTTCGAACGCCAGGACGCGGTGTCGATTGTCGAGATACAGGCAGCAGAAGACCTCGTAGCTGCGGTCGGTCAGGCGCGCCGACAGGTAGCGCTTGCTGTCTGCCGGGCTCTGGATAGCAACGCCGCGTTCGAATTTTCCACCTGAATAGCGTCGCGCGATCTCCTGCAGGGCTTTGAGCTGATCGACCGTGCGGCTGCGCATGCCCGGCTCGCCGAGCAGCGCTAGTGGCTCAGCGCGCAGCAGCGCTGCGATGCCGCCAAAGGCGGCCAACCAAGCGGAAGGGTCAATGTCGGCGCCGCCGATTCGGATGAGCGCCAGCAGCTCGCTGTCGGTCGCGTGTCGCAGGGGGAGTGTTGCTCGTGGGCGTTGGATTGCGGGACGCATAGGCTGGCTCAAGGTCAAAGAGCTACCATTATCTGTTGAGTGGTTATCACCAACATGCGGTAAAAAACCATGATCGTCGTTGTTTCGCAGCCGCAGACAGAGTACCTGACGATTGTCGCTTCCGCCGATGGCCGACCAGCTTAAGCCTGATGCATACCGACCACATCGTATCGCGCCGATTGACTGCAGAATTTCTCAAGGGGGCAGTGTCTCTGGGTTGTAATATCGAACATCGATCGTATGGCCGAAGAAACCAGTCGAAATAGCTTCGCCCGCTGCGGCGCGTCTGCGATGCTTGCGAAAATGATACGGATAACGTTTTTGTTCACGCTAGCGCTGCTGCGTTGTGTGCCCGACTCGTCGCGCGTTTGATCGCGTTGTCACGTCAACCGCTCTTTGTTTACGTCGGAAGCACGGGTAGCAGCCACTCTTATCGAGATTGCCCCGCAAGACAGCTCACATTGGCAGGGAGAGCCATGACCATGCAAAGAGAGCGCACCAACGGCATTCATTTTTTTTCTTTCGTTTGTTTTCTTTTCGCGCTTGCGGCTGCCGGGAATGTCTCGTCCGCAGATCTTGTCGGGAAACTCCCGGCTAACTTCGCTGTTTCGAATAACGGGGTTGCTCAATACTCGATACCGATAGAAGTGCCGCGAGGCGGCGGCGGTCTTACCCCATCACTTTCATTCGAATACAACCATGCCGGTGGCAGCGGAATTGCCGGGCAAGGATGGACAATTGGTGGCTTGTCCCAAATCTCCCGATGCCCACAAACGTTAGCGCAGGATGGACAGGTCGGCGCGGTTCGTTACGATGATGACGATCGGTACTGTTTAGACGGGCAGCGTTTGATGGTGACCTCTGGAACCTATGGAGCTTCCGGTGCCGAGTACCGGACTGAAATCGAGAGCTTTCGACGAATAGAGTCGTTTTATCAGAGTGGTAGCGGCCCGAGTCATTTCATCGTTACTGACCGAAATGGTACAAAATTCTACTACGGTAAGAATGGCAACTCAGCGATTGTCGATGGGGCAACCAACTCCATCGTGCGTTGGTCGCTAGATCGCGTCAAAGATCGGTTCGACAACCAAATTGACCTTTACTACGTCACGGTTCAGGCGACAGGGCAGCAATGGCTGGGAGAGGTGAGTTACTCGAAAAAGGATGCAACAGGCCAGCTTGCCCGGCATGTCATCTCATTCGAGTATGAGGACCGCCCAGTATCAGACCAGCGCGAGGGATACCGCTTTGGTGCCATTTGGTCCTCGGTGAAACGTCTCAAGAAAGTGACCGTCCGGGCACGAGATAGTAGCGACATCTTTCAGGAGCATTCGCACTACGATCTGACCTACCAGACTGGCGTATCCGGTCGTAGCCAACTCATAGAGATCGAACGGTGTCGGTTTGGAGATTGCCTATCGGCAACGACCTTTGATTGGCAGGATGCGGCGCTAGGATGGGGCGCAGAATCTTCAACTGGGCAGTCCAGTTCCGGTCATGGCTATCCCCTGCCCGCCGACTTTGATGGTGACGGCCAGGTCGATCTGTATGTGACAAAAAATAGTCGCTGGCATGTATTGCAGGCTAGCAATGACAGTTTTGCTGCGCCTATGGACACCACGCGATCCGCGTCATTCGCGAGTTGCGCGAAGACGCTTGATTTAGATGGCGATCGCCGCACTGACATATTGGTCAAGGCGACCGATGGTAAGTGGCATGTGTACCAAGCGTTGGATGGCACGGGCGCATCGCCCTTCACTGACATCAACACCAACATTACGGCGGGAGACTGCGATCTCGTCTATGTGCAAGATGTTGATGGTGATGGTAGGGACGACCTCTTGGTAGCTAGCGGAACCAGCATCTATCTCTACAGAAGCGTCGGAACGGCATTCGCATCGACTTACTCTGTCGTGTTGTCGGGTAGTCAGCAAATCTCAGAGTTACGTGGCCTCGGCGACGAGCAAATGCATGGTCGCGTTGACTTCGATGGCGATCAACGCGGCGACTTGCTCGTCAAGACCGTCATCTTTACTGGTCCGCCGTGGGAGCCGATCGAAATCGAGAACTGGGATGCCTATGTCTTTGACGGCGCCAGTTACGACCACTACTACGACTTGGGTAACGGTTACGTGCAACGCCGTGTCGCCGATCTCAATGGCGACGGCTTACATGATGTCACCGGATATGAGTCCGGCAATGGCTGGACCTACCTCACCAGCACTGGAAAGACCTTCAACACCTCCGCTGCACCAGCCGTTTCCGACTCTTACGCGAGCAAGGCTGTGTTTGCCGACTATAACGCCGACGGGCAAGAAGACTTGATTCGAGCGACGACGAGTGGCTGGGTCGTGCACGTTTCCGATGGCGACAGTTTCGCGACGAGCGGTGTCAATGTTGGCGGTTCAAGTCCCACCTCAACACCGATCCTGCCGATCGACATGAGCGGCGATGGGAATCTAGATTTTGTGGTGAACCACGGCAGCACCTGGAAGCTCCGAAAGCATCTCTCTCCGCTGCCCGACGTGGTTGATCGTTTCGAAGACGGCTTCGGCAATTTCTACGCGCCGATTTACGCGCCATTGTCGACCACGAATCACTACCTGCAGTACTACTTTGGTTCGCCGCCAGATGATCAGAGCTATCAAACCGCGATGCACGTAGTGACAGACTACGCGACCAGTGACGGTGTTGGCAGCTCATACACAATATCCATGTACTACTACGGTGCCAAAAAGAGCCTACGAGGCCGCGGTTTCCTCGGCTTTCGACAAGTTCGTCGATACGACTACAGAGATGGGACCCGCTTTCAACGAGATATATTCCGGCAAAGTTTTCCCTACATCGGTAGATACGAATGGCGAGAGAGGCGACGCGGAGATTGGACGTGGATTTCTCTCAACTATCCGGGTTGGACTCATGTCAACCTCCCGGCAGGCGTGGTCTTCGTAAAACAGAACAGTCAAACGTTCTACGATTATGAACTAGGGAAGACCCAAGTCGGTGACTACTATCGACTGACGCAAGACACGCACACTTACGACAACACTTACGGCAATTTGACGAAGAGTGTTGTCGCCGTCACTTCTCCGCAATTCCCTGGGACGTACATCACAACAACGGATTTCGCATACGATAACTACACCACGCCATGGTGCCTAGGACTGCCGAAGACCGTATCCGTCACGCGCGATACGCCGGACGCGCCCGCGACCACTAGAACAGTTGCCAATACCTTCAACAGCAGCACGTGCCGTTTGGAGACAAGCACGAATACGACGTTAGCCGCAGCGAGTGATCAACTGAAGCGAACCTATACATACGATAGCTTCGGCAATGTCCGTTCCTTAATCCTCAACGCTGCAGATGGGAGTGCTGACGACAGAAAACTGGAGACGATCTTCGACACCTACGGGCAGGTCGTCAACACTGAGATTCGTCACGTTGATGGGGCGCCGGACTATACGACCTTGCGCACATGGGACCCTGTCCTCGCCGTGCAAAAGACAGAAACTGATACGCGGGGTCTAACAACCAGCTGGCAGCATGATAGTTTCGGCAGAACTACGCAGACCACCGTGCCTGATGGTACCGTCGAGACTTCGACGCTACTCGATTGCGATGTTCCGTCAGCGTGCAGTGTATCGGCGCAATTCGCTGTTGACATCTCCCGCAACGACGGTTTTGATGCGCGGCAGTACTTCGATGCATTCGGTCGCAGTACGACTGGCTGGCAGCGACTACCAACGGGGACGAAGTCCTGGTATCAGGTTGACTTCGATAATCGTGCCCGCGTAGCACGCGAGTACCTGCCCTGGGTGCAAGACGGGGCAACCAATGAGCCGAAGTTTTATGTCAGTTTTGACTATGACGTAATCGATCGACCGACACTGATCGACAGGCCGATCAGCGAGTCTGCTGCTGCTGGCGCCACGACGACCATCAACTACGCTGACCTGTTGAGAACCGTGAGCGTGAAGTCGAACGCAACGGAGACTCAAACCACGACGTATGCCAGCGATCCCGCCGGCCGGACGCTGACGATCACAGACCCCGGTGGTGGGATCACGCAGTATCAATACACCACGTTCGACGAGTTGAGACAGACTTACAATATGCATGCG
>JBCAZB010000016.1:0-15771 GCA_038533315.1 Pseudomonadota bacterium
GTCGATTCGCGAGGTGTTATCCGCGAGCCCAATTTTTATCGCGAGGTTTGGGATAGCTTTCACGGCCGCAATGCGTCGCTGCTGATTACAACATGGGTCGGCATTTTGGTCGCCAGCGCAGGGCTCATCTACTGCGTCGTGAAAATGTTTCAGGTGACCGAGACTAATGAGTTGATTCTGTTCGCGAGTTTTGCCGTCATGCTGAACTCAGGGCAAATAGCGCTCAAGCTTTGGTACAACATGCGATTGAACCGTGCCGCGATGCTGACCGAGATACGCAAGTTGCGTTTGGCTCTCGTCAGCGAAGAGTGAGCGTGTCGATGATGCGTTTGCGTGGCGCTATCCGCATCAATCAGGATCGATTGACTGTCAGCCGAAACTCAGCGCGTCACGCATGCGTTGCTTCACCTCACGCTGGAGATGATTCTTGAGGCCGATCAGTGGGTGGGGTCTCGGTGGCAGCGGCTTTTCGACGCGCAAGCACTTCGCCTTCATCAGTCGGTCCAGCGTCCTTCTCAGATGCTCTTCGCTGGCAAATCCATGGGCGCTACTCAGTACTTCATACGAAACGCGATTCGCGGTTAGTGTCTCGTACAATGCGAGCGCTGCAGGTGAGTCGTCAGCCTTCTCGGTGTCGGGCATCTCCGTTAACCAAAGCTCCAATCCAGCATAGCGCCCCTGACTGCCCGCACCGCTATCGACAAAACTGAACTGCTCCAGTCGTTCGCGTTGATCCGCCGGTAGGGCGGCCAGTCGTTCTTTGTAGTGGGCGACAAATCGGGCGAATTGCTGGTCGGTTCTGATGCCATTCATCAGCCGCATCTTCCACGTGGAGAAGAACCTAGACTTCGCGGTTGCTTCGAGCAATGGCTGAACATCGGTGTGTCGCTCGTTGGCGCGGATGTTGGCGAACAGTTGGTCGACCGCTTGTTCAGGGCCTTCGATGACTTGCGGGTAGAACCCTGATTTGTAGGTCAACAAGCCGGTGATCTTGTGCTGCTTGTTTTCGCGTGTCGATACGTCGGCGATCTGCCGGATGCCTTTTGGCAGTTCCACGCGACGAGAATGTCGCACGACTTCGCTCAAGTACATCACAGTCTTAATCACGGTTTCTATCCTGCATTAACCCTGTCCTGACGCTGTGCGAATACCCGATGCGATTCATCCGAAGTGAATAATGGGGCATTGAGCACAGCTAACTGACGAGTACTTTATCGATGGCACTGTCGCTGTTTTGAGACAGCGGTCAGATTTCGACGGTCGCAACTGATTTAACACTGAGACCAACGACGCCAGTTCACAGTTTGTGAGCACAGAGTGTGATTTCGCGCACACTCGACTTGCTTCGGTGTGGTCCTAAAACATGCCTGTGGCGCGTAAGAACTGTAATAGCCCTAAGGAGTGCGCAGAACTGGCTGTTCTAGTTGCGACATAATGGGCAACGTCGATGGCTTTACTAAAAAACGCTTTACGCGGTGCGTGATTGACGTCGTCGGCCGCGTTGCCACCGGCGTACCGCTTCGAACGAGCCCAGGACGATAGGGACTGCAATGGTCAGCGTGGCCAGATACTTCCAGCCTGCGGACCACGCCAACACGCTAACCAGCCCGCCAACGAATACGATAATCGGATAGTGGACCAGATAGACCCAGTACGATGCGGCTGACAGGTAATCCACGAACGGCCGTTGTTTGTTTTGTTCGTTGCGGAACGCGGCAAGTAATAGTGCTGTCGCGCAGACACCGATCGCCGCACTGCTGACACCGGCTAGCAGTCCCGAAATCAAGTCGGTCTGATCTTCTGCGAACAGCCGTTGCCTCGTGCTAACGACACAGACGGGTACGGCGATTAGCAGCGTCAGCCAGTACCGCAGCTGGCCGATGTTGAGCTTGGCGAGTATGTTCGGTGCCCCTTGTAGCCACCACCCGCTGGCAAAGAAGAGCCACAACATCACTTGAATCCAACCGTCTGTACCCTGGCCCGTACCGCTGACATAGGACAGTGCCGATGGCACAGCAGCGACAACGATCAGCACCCAAAACAGCCACGGTTGTCCTGTGTTGCCGTCCAAGTATTGCTGAGCCTTTTCGTGTCTCGACCGCGGTAAGCGCTGCCAGATGATCAGCGTCACTTGTGTTAGCCCAGAGAACAGAATCAAAGTGGCCAGGAACCAAAGATGGTAGAGCTTGCTGTAACGCAGCCAATCGAGCGTGCTGATTGCAGCAAAGCCGGCGGCAAGCCCGTCCGTCGACGCAGCGCTCGCAAATTGGTACGCCGCGCGAGTCAGAGGTGTCAGTATCAGGTATCCGATGATCAAGGGCAGGCCGATGCGAACCAGCCGGTTGTGCCAAAACGCCCGGACCCCTTTGTTGGCGAGCAACGCTGCTGCGGAGAAGCCCGCCGTTACAAAAAATGCAGGCATCGCAAACGCGTAGAGCAGTATGCCTATGCTGTCAAAGATCACATGGGCCGCGGGATCGTTGAAGCGCCGTGGGACGGTGACATACGGCAGCATCGCATGACCGACCATCACCAGGCACATCATCAATGTTCGCAGGCGATCGATCGTTGGATTTCGCATGCGGATAGGCTACCCGAATATGCTTGTCGATTGGACTCTGTTCTGCCCTTCGCGACATTCGATCAACCATGATGCTCGCCGCTCAAGATCGCCGTGCTCAGCGGCGCATTGTCGTTGAGGCGTCGCTGTCTGGCTTCCTGTTTTCCGGCGTGCCGGACCTCCACGCGCCGCTCCCGGCCATCCATGGTCTCCGCGACATAAGGCCGTCCATGGCGCTCGTCGCTCTCGGACATCCTGTCCTCCGCGACATAAGCACATCCCTGTGCAAAAAAAACGGGCCTCCGAAGAGGCCCGTCCCAGTCAGTTGACTGTGCTGCGTGTTCGCTTAGTCGAAGCGATAGCGCAGAGTCAGGCTATAACGACGGCCAATGGCGTCGTAGTTAGCCGGGTAGGTGTTACCCGCGTTGAAGCCTGTCGCACCAATGAAGTTACCAGTAATTGGCGGCTCTTCGTCGGTGAGATTGACGATCAGGAAGTTCAGATCGATGTTATCCCGGAACGTCTTGTTGTAGGAAAGATCGAAATACGTTTCTGAATCCATCGTCAGGAACTGCGGGTTGTTCGGTGCGCCCGTGGTGTCATCGACACCGAACGGCGGTGCAACGCCATCTTCGAAACGCAGACCATCCTGCCAGCGAATCAACAATGAAGCATTACCCCAATCACCCATGGATGCCGTCGTACGCCAGTTGAACGACTTCTCAGGCAACGAGGGGTCACAGTTCGGTGAGTACTGACCAACGCACTCGCGATTGATCGAGTTAGGGCTCGCCTGGAACTTGTTATCCATCGTGTAGTTTCCGGTGAAGTCGAGGAACAGGCCATCGACCGGGCCCCATGCCACATCGGTATCGTAGGTCACGCGGAAGTCGACACCTGAGGCTTCAAGGAAGCCCTGGTTGGTCAGCTGCGTGATGATACCGGGGGTATCGCCACCGCCATTCAACGAACCGTTCAATGGGTTACGACCAATGAATTGACAACCTGGTGAGTTCGGGTTGGCATTCGCAAACGCGTCGCCCTCAGAGCCAGAACCGAAGCACGGATCAAAAATGTCACCGGGGTTCGGCGCCGTAATCGCATCTTCGATTTCGATGTTGTAGTAATCAACGGTCACCGCTAAACCAGGCACTTGGTCCGGTGTAATGACGAAGCCGAACGTGAACGATTCAGCTGTTTCAACGTCAAGCTCGGTGTTACCACCTTGCGTCTCGTTGATTTGTCCAGCCGAAGGCCGCGGGATGCCGCCAGTGCCAGCTACAACACGACCGGCGGGGGCGCCCTGTGCCGTACAAATGGCGACAACATCCGGGTTGCTCAACGCGGGGTTGTCCGCCTCGTCCGGCGTGCCGACGAAGACACGGCCCTGACAAGGGTCAAACGGACGGTTGTTCAAGCCGGTTGTAGGTGGGTTGAACAATTCGAAGATGTTCGGAGAGCGGGATGCTTCCTGGAACATCGTACGGATTTTCCAACCACCGACAGGTTCATACGAGAAACCGGTCTTCCAGGTCGTCGCGTTGCCCGACGTCGAGTAGTCGGAAATACGCAGGCCACTTTCGAAGGTCAGCGACTCGATGCCCGGACGTCCCGTGACGAGCGGTACGATCAGCTCGCCGAAGACTTCGTTGACATCGAACTCACCCGCGAACAGCGGATCCGGTGCGCCCGTGCCGAGCACTTCGTCCTGAGTCGATGCTGCGGCATCCGCGTTTTGGGACGCTTCGTAGCGACGATACTCATAACCCGCTACCCATGCGGCTGGCAGATCGGCCGGCAGAAAGTCGAGCTCGAATTCGCCATTCAACGTAGCCACCAAAGCCGCCAGTGTTGTCTTGACAGTCGTGCCACTTGGACGGTTGATGAAGTCGACGGTGCCTTGCGAGATGCTTTGTCCCGTGCCGAACAAGTTGATCGGCACACAGCCTGCTGCCGGACCGAAGGTCGGATCACAGGTGTTGGCATCAGTTGCGCGCAACGTTTGTTGCAACAGTGACTTCAGGCCCCAGTTGTTGTTGGTCTGGGAGCGGTCTGATTCGCCATACTGACCAAAAACATCAAAGCCGATGTTGTCGGTCAGGTCACCGCGCGTACCCAGCGTAATCTGGAATGCGTTGGTCAGATATTCCGTTTGGCGATTGCCTTGCTCAACCAAGCGCCGGTTCACAACGACGGGTACTTCCAGATAGTTGGGGTCACTGCCACCGGCCGCTCCTGCAGCTGCCGCGCAGGTCGCTGCATCGATGCCACTTTCCGCGCACATGAGATCGCGGAAGTCCTGTGTCAGGAATGGGTTGCTGAGGGGTACCTGCCAGGTATCGCCAAACATACCCGACGGTGCTAGCTGAAGGTCGACTGTGTTACGCGAGTACAGTGCATTTGAATATACTTCGACATTGTCAGCGACTTCGTAGTGACCTTTGGCGAACACATTAAAGCGCTCGAATGGGGTCTGGAAGTAGTTGAACGGCGCGAAGTTGAACGTGCTCTCATCGCCGTCCGGTACGAGGCTGCCCGTCGCTGGGTCATATTGGCGTCCGAAGAAAGCCGTCGGGACCGACGTGCCGGAACCTAGCGGAATGGTGCCAAAGAACGATGTTTCACCAAACGGACGCTGGCCCTGCAGAATACCGTCGACTTCCTGATAGCCCAGGTTGATCGCTACATTACCTTTGCCGCCGTCAAGATCGCCGCCCATCGTCAGGTCATATCGAAGGGTACGGCCATCACTTTCGCCGGTACGACCGTATGTCGCTGCGAATTCAACGCCCTGAAAGTCACGCTTCATGACGAAGTTCGCAACACCCGCAACCGCATCAGCGCCATATACTGATGACGCACCACCGGTGATGATGTCGACACGGTCCACCAACGCGACCGGAATGTTGTTCAGGTCGGTTACGGCGGACAGGTTAGTCGGAACGATACGTTGGCCATCGACCAACACCAGGTTGCGGTTGGTGCCAAGGCCACGCAGGTTCAGCGATGCGAAACCCCCGCTGCCGTTGTTGATCGAGCGGCTGATACCGGGTGCGATACCGGGTAGCTCGCCTACCAAAGATTCGGCGTCGATCGCCTGGCGCAAGTTGAGCTCTTCTTCGTTGATAACGAGCGTCTGGCTTGCGAGATCCAGATTGGGGTTGGTAATCCGCGAACCGGTCACCACAACTTCTTCGATCAGGTCTTCTTCCTGAGCGATCACGGGCGCCGCCAAACCAATACTGGTTAGTGTGGCCAGACCTGTGAACAAAGTACGGCGAACCGACCGACGGATCGGGTTCGAACTTTTCATCAGATTTCCTCCTCAGCACGCTTGTCCCGTCAATGCGGTGTTGGCAGATAACGCCAGCACCGATTTTCGGTCGTCACGTGTTATGTCTCTGTAAGCACATCCCAGCTGCAAGCAGCCTTTGTGTGGCATGGAGAGTACATAAACGAAAAAATCAGAAAAACCCTTAACCGTTGTTTTAAAACAAAAAAATGATCTCTATTTGGTTATAAAAGAAAATATGATGCGAAAAAGCAACAAAATACTGTGCGATAAAGATCACGAAAAATGGTTGAAGACTGCAACGTCTTATTTTTCACACGACAATGACTACAGGGGGTCTTGGTTCATGCCGGATGGATCATGCAAAGGGCCATTTGGCGGGGTTCAGTCGACGTCTCGGCTGAGAGCTCTGACGACGGTCTCATCTTAATGCTGGCAGACAGTAGCGACGATTCTGAGAATTCATTGGTTCACCATCATCTTGCTACTACCGTGCGTACCGAATCGACGCGAACTTTCGTCGAACCGTGTGCGGTGCAGAATCATTGTCTTTCGGAGGGTGCTTTACGATCGCGTCGGAGCCGATCGTCGCATGGGCCCACTTCCTGATCGCGATAGGCTGTGTGAAAAAACGCACACGAAGATAATCTCTGAATAACGTCGCAGAGTTTTCTGCGCTCAACGAGCCTGTGATGTGTTCAGTGTCTGATGCTCTGCGTCTTTAACTTGCAACATTTTTTGTATTTCTGTGTTTGTGTCACAACAAAAACGCAATTTTGCGCAGATCATCTGTCAACGATGACGCTCCGGGCGCTGTAGTTCAGTGGTCTTTGGGTGGCGAGGCAAACGTCGCCGTGGGATCAGATGCCGCTGTCGACGACAATGCGCAAGGCAGCTCTAATTTGCGTGAAATCGTGATAGTGCCGTGGATCGAGTTGCGTCAGGTCACGAATCTTGCCCAGTCTGAATGTCACCGTGTTGGGATGAACATCCAATTGCTCTGCCGCCGCGCGTGCCTGCATGTCTGCATTGGCGAACGCCTCTAGGGTGTCGCTGAGGTCGCGCCTCGATGTGGCGGAGAGCGCTTGCCAGTTTTCAATCCAGTCGGGCAAAAGTCTCTGCAGATCCAGATCGGGTTGCAACATCGCGATTTCGATAAGCGGTACTTGATCAATAGTGACAAGCCGACGGTCTTGCGTTGCTCGGCTTGCGGCAAAAACGGCTTCGCCATAAGCGGCAGGCCCGTGACCTGCGCGGTAGATCGGCCCACTGATGCCGATGCGCAGTTTGTGCTGCTTGGCGAGTTTCTGTACCGCACGAGCGCGTTGGCTATCTGCATCCAATAAGCGTTCGAGTAAATCAGCAGGTAGTAAGCCAACATTGGTTTTGTCGAGCGCTGCAAACAGCGGTGCGATGCCAGATTCGTCGAGCGCTTGTGCTAACACAAGATCCAGTCGATCGGCCAGCGGTTCATTGCCCATCGCCTCCGCAACGATGATGTGCAACGCGCTGGTTTCGAGTCCGCTGGCACGCGCAAAGGTCAACACATCGGAGTCGAGTGGTTCCCCGCGAATCAGTGCCTCGAAAAAGTGGATGGCGCGTTCATTGGTGACGTTGCCGAGTTCTCGAGTGCGTTGCGTGTAAGCGGCAGCGACAACAACGCTGATCCAGTTCGTATAGTGAATGGTGAATTCGAAGAACTTCGCGGCCATCGCAGCGAGATCATTGTCGCTTTTGGTGTTTTCTATGTTTGCCTGCAGCAGTTCCCAGGTTACTCGGTGGCCGATCCGATAGGTATGCAGAACATGTTGCAATGGAAATCGCTGTTCGGCACGAAGACGACCGAGTCGTCGCACGAATTCTGGATTGGGCCGTGTCATTCCGGCAACAAGTCTACCGATATGCTCGGCATGCGCTCGTCCGTGCTCCCACGTATCGGATAAGCCCCGTGCTGTCAGCAACAAAGAATAGTCCGGAATCTCGTGCGCGATGATTTCGGCGGCCGTGTCGGCCATCTGTTGTTGTTGCTGAATCAGCTGCTGCCCGATTTGAGCCGCAGCCGGGAACTGTCTGAGCTCCCTTTGCAGTTTTTCAAGCGCCGTAGTTTCGACTTGTGCCATCGGCACCCACCCTGTGTCTCTTTGTTGCTTTCGACAGCGGAACAAGCGTGGCGTTTTTGCGCAAACGAGCATAGTTCACAGCTTGCTGTCGTGACATCGTTAACGATTAACTACCATCTAGCGCAGCAGCAAGTAAATTGACTAGTGAAACTACTTTTGTGAATCAGCCACAAACGCAGGGTCTCCTCGTTGTTTTTGTTTCACAACATTTCGATTAAAAACAGCTGCTTTACAGGACCAAATGCCTTAAAAAGTTTTCATGACGAAATAGTTACAAAAATTATTTTTGGCGATGTATTTGACGGACTGTGCCGCGCGTGTTTTTTTTGATGCACGACCCACGTTTTTTCAGGATGAACAGGCGCTGTTCGGGGAGAGACCGCAATGATCGCAGTTGGTAACTTGCACGCATCTGACATGGTTTTGTTTGCAGAAGTCGTCGACGCTGGCACTATCACCGCCGGTAGTCGTCAGGTCGGGCTTGAACGCTCTACGGTGAGCCGTCGTATGACGTCGCTGGAGGAGCGGCTCGGCGTGCCACTCCTGAATCGTGCCGGCCGCAATCTGGAACTGACTGAAGCGGGTCGCCGCTACTATGAATATTGCAGACGCGTTGTTGAAGCTGCTGAAGAGGCTGAGGCGGTAACGAAAGGGTTCTATGTGGAGCCGCGAGGTGTGCTGACGATCCACGCTGCGATGTCGGAAGTCGAGGCGTTCGTCACGCTTCTGATAGAAGAGTTCCAAGAACATAACCGTAACGTCGATGTGTCGTTGTCATTGCATGAGAACAATGCCATGACGACCGATAGCGTTGATGGTATCGGTTTCTGCCTGCAAGGCGCCGTAGGGCAAGGCTTGACGGTTGAGCGCCTGGCGCCGGTCGCAGAGTCCTTGTGGGCGAGCCCAGACTACCTCGGTCGTCACAGTCGTATCGAAACGCCCGACGATCTTCGATCGCATGCTTGTATCGCTGCGGACGAGCTCGACCAGGTGCGTTGGTCGCTGACTGGCGGTACGCGGCATGCGAGTGTTGTGGTTGCACCTCGTTTTCATGTGCAGAGCTTGGTCAGTGCGAGACAGGCAGCGCTTGCCGGTCTGGGCCTTGCGGTGTTGCCCAATTACCTTTGCCGTAGCGGCGAGCGTGCTGGCGATCTGGTGCGTGTGCTGCCGGACTGGGAGCCACCCGGTGAGCACTTGGTGGCGGTCTACCCGGCTGAGCAGTTTCTGCCGAGAAATGCGAAGGCCTTTCTGGATTTCACGAAGCAGGCTTTGCAGTCTCCGGCACTAAGCGCGCTCTTCGACTAAGCCCATATCAGGGCTGCGCATCTGCAGCGATTCCATTTTTTCTCAGCGCGGCCGCGCATCCGAGAGGGTGCGCCCATTGCCGTGTGTATTTTGCAACAAGATAGCCGAAAGCGCTCGCCGCGTAGCGAAAAAACACGATAACTTGTTGTTTATAAAGCTTTTTATATCCTATTGAACCTGCTAGTCTTCTTGTAAATCCGTCGCAGGATTGCAACACAAAAGTAGATTTAATCAGGAGAGGGACAATGAATTTTGTCGGCCAAGACCGGCGTCGTAGTGGCGGCGCGTGGATAGCTAGTCTTTGTATTGCAGTGTTGGCTGGCCAGCCTGCAATCGCACAAGACACCGGGGAGGAAGATGAGGTACGCGAACTAGGCTCGATCGAGGTCACCGGTTCGCGACTATCGCGTAACGACCTTGAAGGGCCACAGCCCGTTACGACCATTACGGCGGAGGATATCGAGCGCGGTGCATACACCACGGTATTCGAGGCGTTGAGTCAGCTCGCACAGTTTAACGGGACGATTCAGGATGATCAGTTTGGTGGCTTTACACAGGCCGCAAACACGCTGGACCTGCGGGCGCTCGGACCGGGTCGAACGCTGATTCTGCTGAACGGACGCCGTGCGACTGACTACCCGCTCGCATTTAATGGTCAGAGTAATGTGGTCAATCTGGCCAACATCCCGACCGCGATGGTGGAACGCATCGAGATCTTGTCGAGTGGTGCATCGGCGATTTATGGGTCCGACGCGGTTGCCGGTGTCATCAACGTGATTCTCAAAAAGAATGTTGAGGATCTTACGCTGACGGTGCGTGCGAACGACACACAAGATGGTGGCGGCGACACTATCCGGCTGCAAGCCGTTGGCGGATATTCGTCGAAGCGCTTCAATGTCACTTATGGGATCGAGCATCTCGATCGCGATCCGGTGTACGCGTTTCAGCGAGATTTTCAAGACTCGTTTGCTGACGATCCGACCAACAGCGGTATTCCATTGATCGATGATCCCGACAACGGCGTGACTAATACGCGGTCATTTCTCGTCCTCGACTTTGCGGACGGTAACGGTGACGGCAACACCTATGTTGACCCGGGCGAAGCAGCATGTTCCAGCCTGAGTAATCTCGTCGATGGTACGGTGGACTATTCCTTCCGTGCCGGTCGTGGCTTCTATTGCGGTACACCCAATGATGTATCGCAGTTCACCATTCGCAACGGCAAGCGGAATACCTCGATCTATTCGAACGCATCTTTTGAACTGACGCCCGAACACAGTTTGTTTGGTAGTTTCATCTACACCGACTCTGAGACTCGCGCCGACACAGGTACGCGCTTTTGGGCATTCAATCCAGGCGTTATTGACGGCACATTCGTCAATACGGCGAGCCCCGATGATCTTGGTATCGGCGGTGGTCTTGAGTACTGGCAGCGCGTCTTCACGCCGGAAGAGGGCGGTCGTGGCGGTAACAAAGATGACATTTTCGATGAACGCATGATCGATATCGCTATCGGCATCGAGGGCGTGATCGGCGATTGGGACTACGAGGCGGCTTACTCGACATCGCGCTATGATCTGGAGCGCTACCGGCGTTTGATCAGCGTGAGTCGCGCCAATGCGTTTTTCCTCGGTCCACAACAGGGTGAGATTAATCTGGGTCTCGGTGCGCCAACCGCTATCTTCAACGCACCGACCAGTCGCTTGTATACCGCGTTGACGCCGGCCGAGTACCAGTCGATTACGACAACCGATTTCACTAATGCGGACTCAAGCAACCAGCAGATCAGCTTGACGCTGACCAATCCCGCGGTGTTTGCACTGCCCGCGGGTGATGTTGGCTTCGCGGGTACGTTGGAATGGGCAACGCAGGACTACGCTATTAATCTCGACCAGCAACTGTTGGACGGAGAGATCTTCGGTTTCACCGGAACCGGCGGCGCGGGTGAGCGCGATCGCTATGCGCTCGGCCTAGAAGCGCGTATTCCGATTCTTGAATCACTGACGTTGACGACCGCGTTGCGTCAGGACAAATACGACGACATTACGCGCGTAGACGATGCGACGACCTACAACTTGGGTATCGAATACCGACCGTTCTCGTCGTTGTTGCTGCGTGCTTCTGCAGCCACCAGCTTCCGGGCACCGGATATGCACTACGTATTCGCAGGGCCAAGCGGTTTCTTTACTGCTGTCACCGACGAGTTTTTGTGTCGTCGCGATGAGCCTGGCGTTAGTTTCCCGGATTGTACGTTCAGTGGTGTGGGGATCGAAGGCGTCCGACAAGGTAACCAGGATCTCGAAGAGGAAGAGGGTGAATCGTTCACCGTCGGTTTCGTTTGGGAGATTACCGAAGACATCAGCATGTCGGTGGACTACTACGACATTCAGCTCGATAACGTCGTAAGCGACCTGTCGATTGCCAATCTGCTGGAAGTCGAAGCCGATTGTCGCCTGGGTCAAACAGCGGGTGGCCAGCCGGTCGATGTGAACAGCCAGGAGTGCCAGGACGCTATCGGTCGCATCACGCGTAACCCGGTGATCCCGGGACCGGGTAATGAGTTGGTGTCTGAGGCGATCGATATCGTCACGACCGGCTCGATCAACACGGCGCTGCTGCGCACCAGTGGTTTCGATATCAATTATCGTCACCGCCTGCGTACCGAGCGCTGGGGTGATTTCAATCTGGGCATTCAGTACAACATCGTCACTCGCAACGAAGACGAAGAGTTCGACGGCGATGGTATCCGCGATCGACTCAACGATTTGCAGGTGTTCGATTGGCGCAGTCGTGTGCGCGGTACGTTGGGCTGGGAGTATGGAGACTTCAATACACAGCTAACCATGCTGCGTACGGGCTCATTGCCCAACTGGGCGGAAACGGATCGTTGCTGTATTCAGTTCCTGTACAACCTGTCGGCGGGCTACAGCCTGATGGATGATCGTCTGAACCTCGGCCTGTTCATCAACAATCTGTTTGATGAGGCACCGCCGCGGGACCTGACCTACGACGCGTATCCGTACTATTCACAATTCAACTTCGACCCGTATGGTCGGGAGTGGGGTCTGCAGGCGAGCTATTCGTTTGATAATCCGTTCTAAGGTATTGAGGCAGGTCGTGATCTAGCGGTGTTGTCGCACGTTCTCGCACTCTAAGGACGGCAACACCGTGGAGCCTCAGTTGCCGCACCTCCGTCATGGAGGTGCGGCTTTTTTTTATGTGGTCTCGTTAACCAAAACGCCCTCGTTGGGCCTGTTGTCCGTGCAAAGGCCCCCGGGAGAGTATTCCCCCACCCCCTGATTTTGTTGCAGCCAGTCGGTGATACTCGGCAGGTCCACCAGCCTTGCGTCGTGGTCATCGTCGCTGGTCTGTGAGTCCGTATCGTCATCCGATGTCGGTTCCGCTTCGTGCGACCGCTGGCGTCGGCGCCGTTTACCATCTACGCGTCGTGTATCCGCGCGGCTCGCCGTTGTGCCGAGTCCATGAACGTCGCTCCGTACATCGAGGTCGGCATTGGTGGCTCGGGTCGATGATGCCTCCGTGTAGGCGACGGTCTCGAGGTGGTGGCGCAGTCCGGTCACTACCGATGTGATCGTGCGGAGTAGTTGAGACTTTTGTGTATCGTGTTTCAGCGCTGACGCCCATTGGCGGACTTGTTGGTCGAGTTGCTCAAGCAGTGCCAACGCGCGAGCCAGCGGCAACGATGGCGTCGCGTCTTTGCTGCGGCCACCCGCAACCGTCATCCCATGGGATTCGAAGTGGGGTGAAAGCCATTGTGTCGTGAGTGCGACCACCCACTGCCTGACACTATTCGACGTCTGTGATGTGCCGTTGTCGGCTAACGGGAATTGTCTGACCAACGTCGCCAGAGCGGCACGCTGTGCCGCTGTGGTGAGCTGATTCAATGCCGGTGACAAAGTCCCGATTTCCATAACAGGTTAACGGCGGGCTGGTCACGAAACTTGAATGGATGTGCCGGTGTGCGTCACGTGCATTTCGGAGTACCATTGGCACGTCACGAAAAAGGAGCTGTTCCCCCAATGTTTTTCGACGTCGAGCCATTACGCGGTGATCCGATTCTTGCCTTGATGGCAGCGTACCGACAGGACGACTCACCGAACAAGGTCGATCTTGGTGTGGGCGTATACCAGAATGATGCCGGCGACACGCCTGTCCTGGCAGCAGTAACCGAGGCTGAGGCTCGGGTGCTCGCCGGTCAGACGACGAAGTCCTATGTTGGCATCGCTGGCTCGGAGGCATTCAATCTAGGCATGCAGACAATGCTGTTTGGCGCTGACCATCCGGTGCTGCGGGATCGTCGTGTCGTGACGGCACAAAGTGCGGGTGGCTCCGGCGGTCTACGCGTTGTCGCTGAGCTCATCATGAGTCTGCGACCGGGCGCTACGATTTGGGTGACGACGCCGACGTGGCCTAATCACCGGCCATTACTGACAGCAGCCGGCGCAACCATTCAGGAGATTCGCTACTACGATGCCAACACTGGCGAACTTGATCGTGCGGGAATGCTGGCGGATATCGAAGCGATACCTGACGGCGATGTGCTGCTACTGCACGGCTGTTGCCACAATCCGACCGGTGCCGATTTGTCACTGGACGATTGGCGGGCGATCACCGAGATCTGCGTTCGGAAGAACCTGTTGCCGTTCATAGATACCGCCTACCAGGGCTTCGCCGAAGGCTTGGACGAAGACGTTGCTGGTCTTCGCTTGATGGCGGAGCAAGTACCGGAATTGGTCGCCGTCACCTCCTGTTCGAAGAATTTTGGTCTCTATCGAGAACGTACAGGTGCGATTAGTATCGTCACGGCAAGCGAAGCCCAGACGGCAGCTACACGGACACACGTTCTGAAGATTGTTCGGTCGATGATTTCCATGCCGCCGGACCACGGCGCTAGCGTTGTCGCGATGATTCTGGCCGAGTCTGACCTCCGTGCGCAGTGGCTCTCGGAGCTCTCAGAAATGCGCGAACGGATGCGTGCCCAACGCATTGGATTTTCAGAGGCGCTGAGTACAGTTGGTCTGGGCGAACGCTTTGCGTTCATTGCCGGTCAACGGGGCATGTTTTCGTTGCTGGGCATTAGCAAAGCGCAAATCGATGCATTACGCGAGCAAAAGCATATCTACATCGTTGGTTCCAGCCGGGTCAACGTTGCCGGATTGACCGCCGCCAAACAACCTTATATCGCAGAGGCGTTAGCCGAGATACTCGGCGCCAACTGAGCCACTTTGTCACGGAAGCTGGCGCCACCACGCAGCAGCGCCTCGAACGCTTCTGCCGGTAACGGTTTGCTGAAGTAGTAACCCTGGATCTCATTACACAGGCGCTGCGTCAGATAGCGGAGCTGATTGTCGTTTTCGACGCCTTCGGCCACTACCCGCAAGTTGAGGCTTCGGGCCATGCTGATAATCGCGTCACAAATGGCCGCGGCGTCGGCCGCTGGTAAGTCATCCACGAATGATCGGTCGATCTTCAGTGAGTCGAGCGGGAACTGTCGTAAGTAGGCGAGCGAAGAATAGCCGGTACCAAAGTCATCGACTGCTAGCGAAATGCCGATACCTTTCAGAATCTGCAGTGCATCGCGGGTCTGTTTCACGTCGCGCATCAACACGCCTTCGGTCAGTTCGAGCTCCAGCATTTCGGACTCGAGGCTGTTTGTGCCGAGAGCGCTCTCTACGACCGAGGCGATATCGTCTTGCCAGAATTGCTGGCTCGAAAGGTTCACCGCAACCGGACAAGCCGGTAGCCCGTGATTGCGCCACTCGGCAACCTGGCGGCATGCTTCCTGAATGATCCAGCGACCCAATGGCACGATCAAACCCGTGTCTTCGGCGATCGGAATCATCTGTGCTGGCGATATCCAGCCGCGCGTCGGGTGATTCCAACGCAGCAGCGCCTCAGCACCGACGACGGTCCAATTGGTCGTCGTCACTTTCGGTTGGTAATGCAGCTCAAACTGATCCGACTCAATCGCTCTGCGAAGCTCGAGTTCGAGGTCCAAACGCTCCAGCGAACGAACCGTCGTCGTTTCTGTGCAGAAAGAAAAGCCCGAACGGCCGCGCTGCTTGGCCTGATACATGGCGACATCGGCACTCTTCAATAGCGACTCTTCGTCTTCACCGTCGATCGGGTAAATCGCAATACCGATACTTGGTGTCACCACAAACTCGTGGCCGTTAAACTCGAAGGGCGATTTTAATGTCTCGATGATCCGTGAGGCTACAGATTCGATGTTGTTCACCGCCTCCGCGTCGCGCACGATCAGTGTGAACTCATCGCCGCCAAGACGGGCCACATTGTTCCTCTCGCCGTTGTCGCCAAACTCGGCGCTAATATTGTCTGACACGCGCAAGCATCGACCGAGTCTCGACGCGACCATCTTCAGTAATTCGTCGCCTGTCGTATGCCCCAGCGTGTCAGACAATATTAGCGCCGAGTTTGGCGACAACGGCGAGAGGAACAATGTGGCCCGTCTT